>JBGSRE010000732.1:0-3892 GCA_041737755.1 Oligoflexus sp. | reverse complement strand
GCAACCCTTAAAGATCCTGGGCTTGCCGGAGGCTAGGGCGTTTTTGCTTCGGGAGCTAACACCAGGTTAACGAGACATTCCCACTGCGACAGGTGTCGAAAATTGAGTTCCCAAAAAGTTCTGGAAAATGGAACTACTCCTTGAGAATCATTTGGTTTACCGAATGGCGGTGTAAAGCCCCTGGCTTCAGCCATGGGGATATAAGCCGCCGGTGCCATGCGAGCTATTGAGGGACACTTCCTTGTTCTGGAAGCTATGCGTAATTTGCGAGTTAACCCAATTTTTTGCTGGTGTCTAAGGGCTTTGTCAGCTCCCAAACCAGGGAATTCCTGTCCTCTGGCAACCCTTAAGGATCCTGGGCTTGCCGGAGGACAGGAATTCCCTGGTTTGGGAGCTTACCGATGACTTAAGAGTACCGGTTCACGATTGAACCCAATTTTTCAATAGGGTTCTCCTTTCTTCTAGGGAGAACTTCTGCTCTTCGACTTAACAAACGATTGGAAAGACGAGTTAAAAATTTTTGGTCGTTTCTCGATGGGGCGAACTTTGGTAAAGGGCCAGAGCTTTAGCCATGTGTTTGTTAAGTTCTTTGGCCCGATTGATGGGGTCCGGATGAGTGGAAAGAATCTCGGGTGGACGTCCTCCTCCCATTCCGCCCATACGCTGCCAAAGGCCAATAGCTTCTCGAGGGTCATATCCAGCTTTGGCCATATACTCCAAGCCGACTCGATCCGCTTCTGATTCATGATAGCGGCTGAATGGCAATGACACCCCAAACTGAGCGCCCAAGCCTAAAATGCCTGCGATCGTGTTTTTGTATTGAGAATCACTAAAACTCAGGCTGGCTGCGGTGAGACCAAGCTGCATCACCATTTGCTGGCTCATACGCTCTGCCGAGTGACGAAGCACGGCATGGGCTACCTCATGCCCCATGACCGCCGCAAGGGCCGCATTATTCTTGGCAACGGGTATAATTCCTGTATAAACGGCGACCTTGCCACCAGGTAAACAAAAGGCATTAACAGTTTGCGGCTCGTCGATGACATTGAATTCCCAAGAATAATTGACGCCACTTGCTTCCGCAATGCGTCGACCCATCCGAGCTATTTCACTATTGAGTTGGGAATTTCTAGAAATTTTAGCTGTCGAAAGAACTTCATTATAAGCTTCTTCACCCATAGCATTCATCTGACTGTCGGGTACGAGGCTCAGCTGGCTCCGACCCGTTTCAGGGCTTGTCACGCAGGCGATTCCGCTGCAAACCGCTGCAGCCGATATCATTCCCCAAATCACGATTTTTCGCATAGTGTGTTCCTTTTTGGACAAAAAAAAGGAAGCCATCAGGCTTCCTAGTGATCAGATCTTTTGCAGCAGGGCGGAGCCCCAGGTGAGTCCGCTGCCCACCACCGCTATGACAATAAGATCGCCGGTTTTAAAGCTATCCCAGTGCATGGAGAGGACTGAGGGAGCACCCGCGGCACCCTGATTGCCTAGACTTTCCACATTGTGCAGATGTTTTTCCGTACTAAGACCAAGTCTTTCAGCAGCGGACATCACCATCCGAAGATTCGCCTGATGACCTGTAAAATAGGCAATATCATTAGCCGTCAGCTGATTGCGTTCTAGAATATGGTGAGTCGCTTCCAAAGTTTTGGAAATAGCAAATTTTTGTACCGCTTTACCATTCTGAGAAAAGCAATGATCGACGGGAATCTTCACCAGATCATACCCGCTTGGATCAGAAACAATCACCGTATCGATGATCTTCAAAGATCCTGGTTTGGGCTGATTGGACACCAATGCAGCAGAACAGCCATCACCGAATAAAATACATGAGTTGCGATCTTTAAAATCCATGCGCAGAGAGTAGCGTTCCGGATTGAACAAAGCGACTTTCTTATTCGCGCCAGCTAGAATGAGATTGCGTGCGAGATGCAGATCCAAGACAAAAGAACTGCAAGCAGAGTTGGCGTCGAAGCTCAGGCAGTTCAAACCCAGACGTTCCGCAATCGTACTGGCATTTGCTGGGATATCAAAATCCGGAATGGATGTCCCGCAAATCACTGCATCTATGGCTTCCGGCCTAATCTCAGGATAACGCTTGCAGAGAAGAGCCCAGGCAGGTTCCGTCATGCTCGCTAGGCTCATAACTTTACCGTCAGCACGCAACTGAGCCAGGGTCGTATCCCCCGTGCGAAGAGCGCGAATCGATTGTTTGTCGAGGACACTGCGCCGGGAAAGAATTCCTGTCCGCTCTTCGACCCAAGCGGTGTCCGAGCCGATATCAAGCTCTTCAAAAAATTTATTGTCCAGAACGGTGTCTGGATGATAATGCCCAAGAGCGTGTATGTATGCGGCTGGAGCTGTCATGAGTCACCGTCCTTATTCAGTTGGTATACATCCCGCCGTTTACATGCAGAGTGGAGCCTGTGATGTAGGATGCTCCTTCCGATGCCAGGAAGCAAACGCATGCTGCCACTTCATCAGGACTACCTAGACGCTTTAATGGAACTTTGCTTAGGATGGCTTCTTTCGCTTCTTCAGGTAAAGATCCGGTCATATCTGTTTTGATAAAACCAGGTGCCACGCAGTTGGCTAGAATGCCAAAACCTGCCAAGTCGGAGGCGATACTTTTCGTAAAAGCCGTAACGGCTCCTTTGGAGGCAGCATACATACTCTGACCACCGTTGCCGGTATAACCAACAACAGAAGTGAGGTTGATGATACGACCTGATTTTTGTTTTATCATGTACTTTGAAATAGTTTTGGTCAGGTTGAACACGGACTTCAAGTTCACATCGAGAATTTGGTCGAAGTCGCTTGGTTTGGCAAAAGTGATGAGCTGATCGATACTCATTCCCGCGTTATTCACCAGGATATCGATGCGTCCAAACGCTTCTTTCACCTTCTTGGCCAGTTCTTTGCACTGCTCTTCGCTGCTGAGATCGGCTTGAAAGATCTTGGAGCCGGGCATGCTTTCAGCGGCTTCTTTCGCCAAATTCTCTTGCGAGCGATAATGAAGGGCGACCAGAAAACCCTGTTTGGCGAGTGCCTCAGCACAAGCGCGGCCGATACCGCGGGAGGCTCCGGTCACGAGAGCAACCTTTTGTTCCATTTTGACATCCTTCAGATGAGTCTTAAAATCAAAAAATCCCCATTTTTTGCAAGAAATACGTACCACTTTTCTGCAAACTGGACAACAAGCTTGCAGAATTATTACAAAGCAGCTCCATGACTGTGTTAATTATGGGAAATTTTTATTGATTTGATTGCGTGCAATTCAAAGTCGGAGAGTCTTCGGGCGACTCTGCCGGATGATGTGAAAGGAGGAAGTCACGAAGCGGATTTTTGGAAGTTGGGATTTTGCTGCAATTGAATCGAGAAGACTTGGTTTTTTCCCTGCTCTTTGGCACGCAAAAGGCTGTTGTCAGCAGTGCGAGTCAACTCTTCCACATTTTGCATATTCTTGGCAGTTCCATCGAAAGTGGCGAGACCTAAAGACAAAGTCACCTGCACGCTGTGGATGCCGTTATCGAAGGTACGTTCGGCAACTTTGGCCCGCAAGCGATCGGCGACGATGAAAGTGCCCTGTAAATCCGTCTCAGGCAGGACGATGATGAATTCATCACCACCATATCGCGCGGCATAGTCGATATCGAGGCGAATGGAGTCACTGATCTCCTGCCCGATTTGCGCGATCACATAGGACCCGGTGAGATGATCAAAGGCGTCATTGACCCTTTTGAAATTGTCGATATCTAACATGATCATCGACAATTGTTTTTGATAGCGTTCAGCTCGTTTGAACTCATTGCGGATCTGTCGAGCCATAAAGCGCATATTATAAAGGCCAGTTAACTCATCGGTCAGCGATAGCTTCTTCAGTCTTTCA
>JBGSRE010000694.1:0-2006 GCA_041737755.1 Oligoflexus sp. | reverse complement strand
AGATGGAAATACTTTCTTGAGCCAAGAGAGTAAAGACTCGCGAAGCCATACCCGGAACGCCCATCATCCCCTTACCTTCCACCGAGATCAAAGCCTGCTTATCGATATAACTCAAGGCCTTGACCGGATAGGATCCGGATGCCACATCACCGGCGATTCGAGTTCCTGGTTTATCGGCAAAGAAGGTGTTTTTCACGATCAGGGGAATTTTGTGGGCCACGAGAGGAATAATCGCCCTGGGATGCAGCACCTTTGCACCGTAGTAGGCGAGCTCCGTCGCCTCCCGGTAATGCAAGTCGGGTAGCACTCGGGCTTCGAATACATGCCGAGGATCGGCTGTCATAAGGCCATCGACTTCTTTGTAAAGATAGACCGCTTCCGCCTTTAAATAAGCCCCCAGCAGCGTCGCCGAATAGTCGGATCCTCCACGACCCAGGATCATCACTTCGCCTTCAGGGCCTTCGCCAAAAAAGCCCGGGACGATCACCATGCTGCCGCTGAGCAGGGCTGGTTTTAAACGCGTATCCACCGCTTTCTGGGAAGCGACATCATCCGGAGTGTATTCACTTTTTTCCCGCATCAGCTTGATGAGTTCGGTTGAATCTATCCGCTCCACTTTCTGCCCACGGGCATGGAGGGCTTCGCTGACAACCAGCGCCATCAGACGTTCGCCATAGGCCACGGTTTTGGACAGAGTCTTGGCCGTCTGCTCCCTGAGTATCCCGAGGCTTTCACAGATGCGGGCAATTTCATCGATCAGGACTTTCACGGCAGCCCAGACCCGATCTTGCTCTGGACCCAATGGGACCAATCCTTGGACGAGCAAACGATGACGATCGGCAATTTGCTGCAAAAGAGTCGCCTCTTCATCGCGTCTATTCTGCACAGCGCTGTAATACAATTTATAAAGGTTATCCGTTACACCGCTGCTGGCGGAGACTACTATGCACAAGCCGTCTCCGTGCTTTTCGATGATGCCAAGCACCTTCTGCAGAGACTCCGGACTAGCGAGCGAAGTACCGCCAAACTTGAAAACCTGAAACTTCATGCCTTCTTTCCTCGCTCTGGACACAATCGATTCGACCTGGGAATATGCTTTTCTTGTGATACGGCCTTTAGGAGGGGACTGCAAGACTGGACCTATTCCTTGCGGACTCTGAGCGTAAAAAATGTAGCCCGGACCAGGAGTCCAGGCCCAAAGCAGAATTTAATTATTTCAAAGCTACGATTTGATACAGGTTTAGGCCACGTAGAGACGTGCAAGCTTAGGCAGGCGCCGCAGCCAGGGCGGATCTATTTTTTGGAAGAAAGCCGACAGCCCGGCTTGTCCCATGGAACTGGCTCGCGTCCGAGCAATAGCTTCGACTGTTTCAGGACCCTGAGCCCAGGCCTGCCCCTCCACACGCTGATAGAGCCGTTTACAACTCGCCTGTGCCTCGGGACTGGCTGCTAGGAGAAGATTCACCTCCTCATGCAGCAGCGCCTCGATCTCATTGATCGTAGCCACAGCCTGGACTAATCCCACAGCCATGGCTTCATCGGCATGGAATATCCGAGCCGAAAGCATGTAGCGCCTAAGAGAGCCAGGTTCGATTTTCCGGCCTAAATAGGGCAGAATTACCGCCGGCAGGAGGCCGATCTTCACTTCACTCAAACAGAATCGCACATTATCCACTGCAAGTGCATAGTCACAGGCGGCTACCAGACCCACCGCTCCCCCAAAAGCCGCACCTTTGACGACAGCAATGGTGGGCACACGCAGTCCAGCCAGAGCTTCAAACATTGCCGTCAATTTCTCGGCTTCGCCGATATTCCCCGAGTAATCCAGCTGCGCGGCCTGTTTCATCCAGTGGAGATCAGCACCTGCGGAAAAATGCTTGCCACTGCCCTGCAAGAGCAAAAGTCGCACCGATGGATCAGCCTGGACTTCATCTAACAAGGCCTTCAGCTGAACCAGCAATTCACCACTAAAGGCATTGGCGGCTTCGTGACGATTGATAATCAGG
>JBGSRE010000686.1:0-1604 GCA_041737755.1 Oligoflexus sp. | reverse complement strand
TGTCGTCGATTGCTTATCACGGGATATCCCAATAAGGATGTTTTGCAGCAGCTCATCAATGATAATTTGGTCGAAAAAGTTTATTATAAACCACTTAATCTGCCAGAAATTCAGCGCGAGGTGAGTAGCTTTGTACAGCAGAGCCAGGTTCAAGCGCTCTATGACCTCAGTGATGGTTTTAAGATCAAAGATTGGCTGTTAGAGGATAAGAGCGAAACGAAGCTAGAAAATGGTTCCCAGGCAATGACCCACCCGGAACTCATGGGATCAGGTGAGACGATCTTAGTCGTTGATGACCTTGCCGATCTACGGAATATGATTTGCGGGATTTTGCAGTCTTACAATTATCAGACTCCCTCGGCTGTGAATGGCCTGGAGGGGCTCGAAAAGATTCGCACGGTTAAACCTGATCTGGTCCTTACCGACTGGATGATGCCGAAATTGTCGGGCCCTGATATGATTCAACGACTGCGTCAGGGTCCAATAGAAGCCGATATTCCGTGCATCCTACTCACAGCGAAATCGGATGAAGACAGTCGAGTGGAAGGCTTTCGCTTGGGTGCCGACGCCTTCTTAGGCAAGCCTTTCAATGAAATCGAATTGCTCAGCGCTGTGAAAAATCTGCTGCGCTTGAAAGAGGGTGAACGGCGTATTAAACAACTCAATAGAAATCTAACCGAAAACGTTCTCAAGAGATTTTTGCCGCCACAGCTGGTTGATGATATCGTTTCTGGGCGCAAGACTTTGGATGATCGGCCTCAGCACCAGATTGTTACGGTGATGTTTAGCGACCTCTGTGGATTTACTCAAAGCTCGGAAACCATCGGAGCGCAGAAAATGGCTGCCGTGCTCAATCGGTATCTGAGTCGAATGTCAGAGGTTGTTTTCGATCATGGAGGCATTGTCGATAAGTTTATCGGTGATGGCATGATGATGATCTTTGGTGCACCTCATACTGTAGACAGGCATGTCCAGGTAAGGCAAGCCTGCGAATGCGCGCTGGCCATGCAAATCGAGCTCGAAGAGTTGAATCAAAGCTGGGTCAAGGAGGGAGTCGAGCAGTTTCGGATGCGCATAGGGATTAACCACGGTCCAGTCATTATTGGTAGCTTTGGTAATGACTCCCGCAGCGAATATACAGCCATTGGTCCAGCGGTGAATTTAGCTTCCCGGATCGAAGGCGTTGCGCAGCCAGGCGAAATCTATGTTTCTGAAAGTGTTCGCGATTGCCTGCCGAAAGAAGCATCAGAAGCAGCTGGGGTCTTTGAACTGAAAGGTATCAGTGGGTCGTTGACCCTCTATCGATTGCTGGTCGGCGCCGATCTTGAGCAGAAGGTAAAACAAGCCGGATAAGTTCGAAGTCTGCTTTGAAGTCAATTCCAGATCATCTCCAAACCAAGGATTCTACAGATAGCCAGATTGAAAAATTGGGTGCAATTGTGCGACGGTATTGCTAGTCCCTCTCAGAAAAAAGCCGCTTCCATTATCGGGAAGCTATACGTGGTAAGAGACTTAACCCAATTTATTTTTCAGGTGTCTACGGTCTTTGTCAGCTCCCAAACCAAGGAAGTCCTTGCCTCTGGCAAGCCTTAAAGATCCTGGTC
>JBGSRE010000587.1:0-2975 GCA_041737755.1 Oligoflexus sp. | reverse complement strand
AGCCTGGCCAGCAGGTGGAGGCGGGCACCATCCTCCTGACGCTGGAAGCGATGAAGATGGAACTGGCCATCATCGCCCCTTTTGCAGGTACTGTGCAAAATGTATTTGTCGTGAATAATACAGCTGCTCTGAATGGAACAGCACTTTTTCTCATCGAACCTCTGGCAGCGCATGACAGCTTGCTGGAAAAACGTCCTGCTCCAAAGCTCGCGGATCATGCCGGCGGTGGCCTGTTTACGGAGAATACGGAGAGCTGGCATCAGGCGCAGCAGTTGCTGCGATCGGTGATGCTCGGCTATCCGCAAGATGGTGAGCAAACACAGCTGCAACTGGAAGCTTATCGCCAATTGCCGATAGTAAATGCCGCGCAGAGTTCCCCAGTGTTGGCTTGGGAACTTGATCTCTTGCAGATTTTTATTGATAGCAAACAGCTCTTTCACAAGCAACCTTTGCCGGTGGAATATGGTGTTGTGGAGCATTTTGCAACCGAGGATCATTTGATCACCTATCTGCGAAATCTTCGCCTGGACAAGGGAATTCCCCTAAAATTCCAGTCGCAACTGGAAAAAGCTCTGCGACACTTTGCATTGCAGCAGCCTTATCCTGGTGAAGATCTCCGGGATGCCCTCTTTTGGCTGTTTAAAACCAAGGGCATTGAAGAACTGCAGCTGCGCATGGTGCAGACTGTCCTGGCTCGATGGAAAGGGGCTTTAAGTCATCACCATCTCGAGCCGATGTCGATTCTTAAGGTGATCCAGGAACTGGTGCAACTATCCAACCATCGCTACCAGACCCTGTCCGACCTTTGTCTGCAGCTCAAACATGATTGGCTGGATCAGCCTGTGCTAGACGCGCAAAAAAATCGCCAATTGGGTCGGGCCGAAGAGCTGCTGAATCATTGGCAATTGGACTCTTCCAACCCTCGACTGTGGCAGCTGCTGCTCGACTTCAACTATCCGTTGGGCAGTCTGCTCATTGCTCACATGCAGAGTGGAGATCGATGGCAGAGGCAGTCGATGATCGCACTGATGTTTCATCGCTACTATCGGCAGCATTCCATGACCACAGGGTCTTGGCAGCAATGCCAGGGTCTGGATATTCTACAAAGCAGCTTGAGCACGGACCAGAGTGAGGCCCACTTGCTGGCCCTCTATCTCGATCAGGATCTGAGCGAGGCGCATTGGCAGCGTCTGTGCCGTGATATGCAAGAGATTGGCGGCCAGTCGCCGCTCTTTTTGGAATGCATTGTCGATCCAGCTTTGGTTCCTGCTTCGGTGATTGCCCTTCTTGCTAGACTTGGCTGGCCTGAATCCTTAGCCAGGATTACTCTGCAGTGGACTCAGCCCGGCAGTGATCACTGCCGCTTTTACACGATGCAGCGCGATGATCAAGCTCAGTGGGCGGAATCGCCATTCTTTAAAAATTTCCATCCCAGCTTTGCCGATCGCCTGCAGCTTATGCAATGGCAAAATTTCCAGTTACAGCGTTTGCCAGCATCGGAAGCTTTGTTTATGTTTCTGGCGACGGCCCGGCAGAATCCACAAGATGAGCGCCTTGTGGTGATTGCTGAAGTGCGAGACCTGACGCCCATTCGGGATCAGGACGGCCAGGTTCTGAGTCTGCCTCAGCTCGAACAATTGATGAGTGAAGCCTTTGCCGCTTTGCGTGCGGTCCAGATGCAAAGAGCTCGCAATCGCTTGCACTGGAATGTGATCGAACTGCGCGTTTGGCCAGTGCTGGAACTGAATCGAGAAGAGCTTTTTCAATTGGCATCATCGCTGGCTAAGGGCAGCGAACATTTAGGCTTGGAAAAAGTTATCTGGCGTGGACCTGTGAAGCATGCAGAATCGGGGACGATTGAACAGCGCCAGTTGGAATTTGCTAAACCTAGCGGTATGGATCTGACCATTCGTGATCTGCCTCTTCAGGACCAGCCTTTTGCAGCCTTGACGGCTTACCAACAAAAAGTGATCAAGCTTCGCCAGCGATCTTTGATTTATCCTTACGAACTTATTCAGACCTTCTGTCCCGAGCCCGGCGTTCAATCGATTTTTCCAACTGGCTTCTTTCAAGAATATGAGCTGGTCGATCAGCAGCTGCTGCCAGTGGACCGGCCTTATGGACAAAACTCTTGCAATATTGTGGTGGGAACTCTCACGCATGTGACCGAACGTTATCCCGAGGGAATGACCCGGGTGGCTTTGCTG
This sequence comes from Oligoflexus sp., assembly GCA_041737755.1. GTDB lineage: Bacteria > Bdellovibrionota_B > Oligoflexia > Oligoflexales > Oligoflexaceae > Oligoflexus. The sequence goes on along the minus strand of JBGSRE010000587.1, from coordinate 768 downwards.
GGCGACCCTTCGCGCGGTTTGGGCAATCTTGCGGAACCGGAATGTCGGATCATCATGGCAGCCTTGGATCTGGCTGAAACTCTGGGTTCGCCGGTGGAATGGTTTGCACTTTCGTCCGGCGCAAAGATCGCCATGGATAGTGGCACGGAGAACATGGACTGGATCGCCGCCGCGCTGCGAAGAATTGTTGATTTCACCCAGCATGGAGGCGAGATCAATATCCTGGTCATGGGAATTAACGTCGGCGCGCAGCCCTATTGGAATGCCGAGGCGACAATGCTGATGCATACCAAAGGTATTCTGATTATGCTGCCGCAGAGTGCTATGGTGCTGACCGGCAAGCGGGCCCTGGACTATTCAGGTGGGGTATCGGCTGATGACGATCTTGGGATTGGCGGCTATGCCCGGGTGATGGGCATTAACGGCCAGGCTCAGTATTTTGCCCAGGATGTGGCGGAAGCCTGCTCACTTTTGCTCCAGCACTATGAGTTTAGTTTTGTCCTGCCTCAGGAGCGTTTTCCGAGGCGCGTGAAAACACTCGATGCCTTGGATCGGGATATCTGTCAGTCGCCGCATACGGGGTGTTTTGCAAGCGTCGGCCAGGTATTTGACGATGCCTGCAATCCTGGCCGCAAAAAACCTTTTGAAATTCGGCAGGTGATGCAGGCGGCGATCGATCAGGATCATGCGTCGTTGGAAAGATGGGCCGATATGCGTGATGCGGAAAATGCTGTGGTGTCTTTGGAAATAATTTCCGGCAAAATCACA
>JBGSRE010000679.1:0-8282 GCA_041737755.1 Oligoflexus sp. | reverse complement strand
AGAGTGATAAGGGAATCGATGATTTTACTTAATCTTAGACCATTCGACGCTTTAACGTAAAGCAGCTCAGCATCTGGCCAAAAAGCAGGTAAATGAGTCAGCAGCTGATCGACGTCCTGGAATTGCTGAACTTTGGCTGCGGGTATTCCACCTTTGATAGCCTCTTCAGCGATCCATCCCGCCATCGAACCCACCGTGATCAGACGTTCGGGTTTGATTTGCGAAGCGCAGTAGGCACCAATGGATCGATGGGCGGTTTCGGAACTGTCGCCAAGTTCCAACATATCTCCCAAAATAAGATAGGTCTTCCGTCCAGCGTAGGCGCTGTGCAAAGTATCAAGCCCCGCCTTCATGCTTTCAGGATTGGCGTTGTAAGTATCGTCGATAAGAATTTGATTTTTGATGGAATGAACCTTAAAGCGGCCTTTAATTCCCCGAAAAGTTTGAAGGCCATTGACGCAGCTTGGTAAATCCAGCTTCAAGGCTGCGCCGATGGCGAGACAGGCTGCGGCATTGATGGGAAAACTACTGTGGTAATAATTGGTTTCGATCAGGATGGGCTGGCCTTGAGCCAGGAATCGAATGCGTACCTGGCCACGTCCATCCAATTCTGTCTCTAACAGGCGAATGTCGGCCTCAGGACTTCGGCCAAAGCTAAGCAGGGTCTTGCCCGAAAGCCCTTTCATGGCGCTCTCAATTCGAGGATCGTCACAGCAGTAGACTGCAGTCGACGCGGCCGCAATCTCCATCTTGGCTTCCAGTATTTTCATGGGGCTGCCGAATTCGCCGACATGAGCACTGCCGACATTGAGAAGAACACCGATATCCTGCAGAACGATTTTAGAAAGAAATCCGATGTCTCCTTTGTGGCGAGCACCCATTTCAATCACGGCAAAGCGATGTAAAGGGGAAAGCCGGCAAAGGGTGAGGGGAGTTCCTAATTCGTTATTCAGACTCCCTTCCGTTTTTAAAGTTGGCGCAATGCTGTGGAGCATGGTGGCCGTCATCTCTTTTACCGTCGTTTTTCCTGATGATCCGGTGATGCCGATGACCTTGCAGCCCAGCTGCTGACGCCACCAACGAGCCAGATCCTGCAAAGCTAGGATGGTGTCCTTGACCTCAATGCCAAGCACGCGAATGTCGGGAGGCAACTCATCACGCACACGCTCTTCATAAAAAAATCCAGCCGCGCCTTTGTCCATCGAAGCTTGAATAAAATCATGGCCATCGAAGTGAGCCCCTCGGATCGGCAGAAACCATTGTCCGGGCTCAATACGGCGACTGTCGCTATTCAATCGGTTGGGTAGATCAAAGGGGATCAATTCTCGTTCTGCTTGCCAGCCCAGGTCTTCAACTGGATTTTTGACCATGGTATGCCGAGCTCCTTAAAGGGCTTGATTGCCCCGACTTTCTGACTTTTGTAGATGATCGATGGTGCCTTTTGCAAGTGAGTCTTTTGCTGGAAACTTATCCGGAGCAACATTGAGATACCGGAGGGCTTCCTCAGCGATTTCATGGAATATGGGGGCTGCCCAAGTTCCACCCGTATAAGGCTTATTGCTGGGCTCATCGACTACGACATAAATCACAAGATGCGGATCCACACTGGGCGCAAAGCCAATGAAACTCGCAATCCGTAGATGATCAGAATACTTACGGGCAATGGGGTCAACCTTTTCACTCGTGCCAGTCTTCCCAGCGCTGGACCAGGAGGTGAGCGAGGCATTTTTCCCCGTTCCTGAATCAACCACCCGCCTTAATACCTGGCGAAGACTTGCGGCTGTTGTCGGCGAAAGCACGCGCCGAACGATTTCCGATGCGTGGGATTCAATCATACCTCCTTCAGGCGATTCAATGTGGTCGATAAAAAACGGCTTCATGAGATTTCCACCATTAGCGATCGCGCCAAATGCCTGAATTAACTCCAGCCCCGAGGCATAAAATCCCTGACCAAAAGAAACATTGGCAAAACGGACTGGGCGCCATCGCTCCCATTTGTCGACGCGGCCAAAGGTTTGACCGGGAAATCCAATGTGATTGTCACGGGATCCAATGCCGAAATCCCTCAAAGCCTGGGCTAGCCTTTCGGGACCCATGCGTTTGGCTATACGATAAGTGCCAATATTGCTTGATTGGATAATGATTTCCTCGGTTGTCAGAGATGGAGCACCATGTGTATCGCGGATCTGCCATTTGTCTTCTTGGTAGACGCCGTTAAAAGTCTGGTGCACCTCATCCAGGGTCGTTAAGCCGAGTTCTATAGCTCGACCGATGACCAAAGGTTTGACCACGGAGCCTGGTTCAAAAAGATCGGTGAGCGCGCGATTGCGAATGATTTCCGGCGCATTCTTGGGATCCATAAGCGGCCCGGGGGCATTCGCAATCGCCAAAATTCGGCCCGTATGGGGATCCGAAACGATCGCGAATCCAGCTTTGGCACGGGCTTTTTCTAGGCCTTTGCTCAAAGCTCTTTGGGCCGTATTTTGAATAGCGCTATCAATTGTTAGGATAATGTTTTTACCTGTTTTTTCCGGAAGTGCTAACAGGGAATCCCGATAGATGGATCGACCACGCGCATCTCGATTGCGAAAGGTGCTTAGAATTTCTCCCTGGAGCATAGCATCATAGGCCAGCTCGATACCCTGTAGACCATGGTTGTCAATGCCAACCGATCCAACTAAAGGCGAGAGATCATTGCCGTTCGGATAGAAGCGAGCCGGCTCGGTAATCTCATAGAGGCCTTCGATGACGAGGGCATTGATTTTTTCCGCTTGCTGCAGTTCGACTTTGCGCGCCAGCCATGCAAAATAATTAGTTCGCTTAGCCAACTTGCGAATATGGGCTGGGGAAATTCCCAGAATTTGTGCCAGCTGCTTGGTCTGCTGAGGAGTCGGATCAAAGATCCGAGGATTCACATAGAAAGATGGACGACGAATACTGATCGCCAAAGGTTCCCCTCGCCGATCGTAAATATTGCCCCGATAGGGAGAAAGATCGATTTTTGTTTGATACTGACGTCGAGCCAGGGTCTCGAGCACATCGGCCGAAGGACTGAGGATATGAATCGTGACGGCACGCCCAGCAAGAATAACGAATCCAAGAAAGAAAATACCAAATATCAGTTTATTGCGCCCGCTATAGAAGGGCCCGAGAGTTTGGCTTGGGCGTTGGCGGCGCAAGTTGCTCCATATATGACGAAAGTTGGGGATTTTCAATGGGCAGCCCAGACATCTTTGTGGTTTTCGTCGACATGAGAAGAGATGTTCAACAAACTTTCTCGCCGAGTAATCTTGGCAAGATCCATCTTCAAAGTGCTTTGGGATTCCAGAAGATCGGTTTCAGTCTGCTTCATTTGACCTATTTTGTAGCCAATCAAGGTGGTTTGAATGGTGATATAGGCTTTGAACGAGGCAAGACTAAATCCGCCGAGCAGGAGAACCAGGGGCAGTTTATTCCAGATGCGATTGAGCGTTGCAAGCTTCATGTCACGAATCCTTATATGGGGACCCTTCAGCGAAGAAGGGTCATTTTTTAGGATATCAGGACTTAGGGCTGGAATCGCTTTTGTTTTAGAGCTTTTCGATCACTCTTAACTTGGCGCTTCGGGCCCTTGGGTTTCGCTCAACTTCCTCGGCCGAAGGTTCGAGAGGAAACGGTTTTATAATCTGAAAAGTTTTATGATGCATGGCATCTAGCTGCGCGGCGGTGAGTGGAACGTGCCGGTCAAACCGCGGCTTGTCTCCGTCGACCAGCTGCTTGAAACCCTGCTTGACCAGTCGGTCTTCCAGAGAATGAAAAGCAATGATCGCACAACGGCCCCCGGACCCAAGAGCTTGGGGAAATCCGGCGAGCAGATTTTGCAATTCATCCAATTCGGCATTGACTGCAATGCGCAGAGCTTGAAAGACCTTGGTCGCCGGATGTTTGCGACTGCGCTCCCGGTAATGGCAGGCGGCAGCTACGACAGCAGCGAGATCGGTTGTTTCGGTAAAAGGCTTTTCGGCTCGCCGCCGCAGAATCGCTCGGGTCACCGGTCGAGCCTGTGGATCTTCACCATACTCACGAAAGATGCGAATCAACTCCTCTTCCGAGGACTCATTGACGAGGTCTGCTGCCGTTGGTCCCTGAGTTTGATCCATGCGCATATCCAAAGGTCCTGATTTAGCGAACGAAAAACCTCGTTCTGCGTGATCGAGTTGGGGAGAAGACACGCCAATATCTGCACAAAGTCCGTGTATTTTACCCAAAAGCTTGCGTGCTTGCAAAGCTGGGACCAATTCCGAAAAGGGCACCTGAATGAGCTCAAGCCGTCCGTCTTGAAGTTCCTTGGCAAAGCGCTTTTTCAGAACAGTTTGTGCCTGATCATCGCGATCAAATGCGAATACTTTGCCGTGGGTGCCGACTTGCTCAAGGAGAAGCTGGGTATGTCCACCGCCGCCTGCTGTACAGTCGACGGCATAGTCACCTGCCTTGAGAGCCAGACTATTCACCAGTTCGTCGCGTAGAACGCTGATATGCTCAAAGTTTTCCATCGTGCCCTCATCCAAGAAGAAGGCTTTGTCATACTTGAGGGGCCGCAGAGGAGCAACTGGAAAACGGCGCGAACAGGGTTATGTCCCTGTATTAGCTTATCTCCCCGGATCCTTTGCGGTCAATCTGTTGGCGAAATCCAGCAGCTCGCTCAAGATCGACATGAATACTGCGTTTTTACCTAGTTTTGACTGCTCACGACCTTGTTACTGATGAAGCAGGATCTATTCTCTCTCATCGGAGTTTTATCGCTTTCTCGACTAAGCTTAAGGTTTTTGACAGATCACGCTTCATCACTCCCGGAAAAAGTATGGAATAGGCAGCTATTCCAATGACAAGCAGGAAATCCATGCCGCTTGCGGGGGACATAAATTCCGATTGTAATGGCTAAAGGGTCGGAGTTTTTATGCCGACAGTTTTGTCAGGTACGTTTCTACCAGCTCAGGAGTTAGCTTCATGGTGGGAACATTGTTAAAACCCTTGTATGGCAAGGAGAATGGATCATGAGATCGCGCTTGGTTAGGTTTTTAGGCCTTACCACCCTCATGTTTTCCCTGCAGTTTCTGAATTTTGGCTGCTCGAGCTCCAGCTCGGATGAAGGCCAGGAAGAAGAAATTGCTGCGGATGCAGAAGGTGAAGAAGAAGCCGCAAACAATGAGACGAATGGGGCAGAAACAAACGGGCTCGCCAACAATGCCGAAGGCGAACCTACGAACAACAATTTCGGCGCTGAACAGAATGCAGAGAACAATGGCTTCAATGATGGCGGCAACGCTCTTGCCGAAAACAGCCAAGGTCAGCAATCAGGCGGTGGAGAAGAGGATTTGCAGCAGATCATCGAAGAGATGAATACTGCTAGTAACAATCAACTTCCCTCCCCGAACAATGCTGGAGCCATGGATGATGTTTCCAATAGCAGCAATAGTGCTGGCTTCGCCAACTCTAGCGCGATGAACCAAGCAGTTCCTGAAGCATCTGCTTCAATGGGTGGAGCGGTTTCGGGCACACCCGCTGGCCCTGGCTTGCCAGAACTCGGTTCGAAGATGTCCTACATTGTTCAAAAGGGAGATACTCTCGCCAAGATCGCGGCACGCATCTATGGTGACAGTAACAAGTGGACGGAAATTGCCAACTTCACAGGTCTGGCCAATCCAAGACTGATCTATCCTGGTGATGTGGTGTACTATCAGCTGACCGAGCAGTCGATGACTTTTGCTGGAACCTATGACAGCGCAAGGCGTTCTGAAGTGCAGATCCAACAAGGTGATACACTGGCGACTATCGCTGGTCGCGTGTTTGGCAACTCATCGCTGTGGAAATTAATCTGGCGCCAGAATGATCGAATCGATAACCCTGACCGCCTCACCGCAGGCTCGACTCTTTTTTATGTAGATCCAGCAAGCTTGGCAAAAATGGAAGATAAAGCAGAACAGAAAATTGTTAAATCCAAAAACCCAACAAAATCCAGCAATGGTAAACTTGTGACTTCACAACCGAAGCCAGTTAAGAAAGCTATCTATGAGGTAGCCAACGACCATTTGAACGATCTCTTTTCGCAAACTGTTTCCAAAGATCTCTTAAAAAGAACCTAATATTGTCACTTCAAATTTGACATTCATACTTTGGTGCAGCAACGAAGGCCTGATTTAAAGATCGAATCGCAATGACTTTTAGGAAAAGACTTATGGCGATAACGATTTTAAAGACGAGCATCGTAGCTCCCCCCTCATCCTCCCGCTTCTCTCCTCTCTCAAGTCCTAGACGATATCCATTGAAAAATTTGCTGTGATAATCTTGTGTTGGTAAGCTTGACCAGGCTTAAACACGACTCCTGGATAGACTAGGCAAGACTGTATAGTCGCATCGCCGTGTATAGGCCCCAAAAAGAAGCTGTCTTTGCTTGCAGCTGGCAGGGTCCCGAACCCGCAAAGGGCTGAACTTTTCGAATCATCCCAGACAATGGCCGAAGGAAGACCGAGTCTTTTGCAAAGGGCGCGCCGATCCGGGTGATGAAAGACAGCTTGATGGGCCGCAAAATAATCTCGCGGTGTCCCCAGATCTTCCCAAAAACCTTGGTGCCGAATGGCCTGAATGAAAGCCCCTTCCTTTAGCAGCTGATGATAACCATCGATGACCGACGGACTGCCACTTCGAGGCAAGGCTGCGAGCAATCGCGGTCCAATGATATGGACACCACTGAAGGTAGAAATTTGGCAAGCTTCTGCAGCTTTGACCGGTAGGTCGCCAATGGCTCGAATGTGTGAGCCTTCGAATGCAATGGGTGTTGTGCCTCTTTTATGCCGGTCGAGCAGCACCATCGTGGCATCTGCACCGGACTGCTGATGCTGAAGAATCAATTGCCTGAGATCGATATCGGCGATGATGTCGCCATTGCAAATCAAAAGAGAGTCCGTTCCGATCCATCCGCGGATGGGATTGATGGCGCCCCCAGTCCCTAGAATAACAGGCTCGTAAGACAGTTGAGGAGAAGGTGTATAAACACTTTCATGGCTTTGTATATGCAATTCAATGAAGGTGTGGAGGTGATGAGTATTGATTGCGATGTGTTGAATACCCTGCTGCATGATCTGTTGATAGACAATGTCCAGCATAGGGCGACCGTAGAATAAGCAGAGTGGCTTGGGCAACAGCTCCGTCAAGGGCCGAAGGCGTGTGCCTAAACCAGCGGCCAGGAGCAGAGCTTTCATTCCGCGCCACGCTCCTGCCAACGGTTTTTCAGTTCCTGCATCATGGTTCGCGAAAGAAAGGGCCAGCGTTGGTCTTCGATCAGGTCGCTATCAAGTGTGGCCAATGCAGGGGCAATATTGCGAAGGTAGTTGCCGCGATTCTTTTTGACGGTCAAATAACCGAAGCTCCCGATCGCCTTCAATTGCCTTTGCAGCAGCATGGGACCGATTTCAGCTTCGAGTTCTTGCTCGCTAAGCGACCTCTCGGTCGAGGCGAGTATCTGAATTCCTTTTGCAACAAGCTCCCGTCGCTCGTGGCTTGTCAAGGGAATATAGGAGTCAAAGCAGAGTGACACGAGATCATAAGTGGGCGGGCCCAAGCGTGCGTCTTGAAAATCGATAACGGCGAGGTTTTGATCCTTGACCATCACATTCCGCGAATGAAAATCACGATGGACAAAGTACTGGGAACGTTCCGCCAGCCAGTGAGCCAGAGCTTTTGCGTCGCGATGAAAGGCCTGTGCTTCGGAGCTAGAAAATTTCCACTCCAGAACAGCTTCTAAAAACTGCTCTCGATAGAAGTGCAGTTCCCATTCAAAACGGGCCGCATCGAAAGAACGATCCCGCCAATGCGATTGTCCGCTCTCTTTGATTTCCAAGAACTTTCCTAGCATGTGAAAAGCTTGCTGATAGAGCTGCAAAACTTCGGTTCTTTGATTTTTTGCTAAAGCTTCAAGAGCGAAAGTTTCCATCATGATATCGCCGTAGTCCTCGATAATCAAAGCGGCGAAATCTGGTAAAGCAATGATGGTCTTCGGAGCGGATATCTGATGATCATTCAGCAAAGCGCTGATCTTTACCCATTCATATCCATCTTTAGCGAGCATGACAGCATCGTCGCCCGAGAGTTGCATCAGTACAAAGGTTAAGGAACTTGCTTCGTCTCGCAAGCGATAGTAGCAGCGATCGGAGCCATCCCCTGCCAACCAACTGACCTTGATTGATTCAAGACCCAAGGCTTGTTGAATAGCCCACTCGGGAGGCGGCGGCAGAGTTTTCGATCGC
>JBGSRE010000673.1:0-3245 GCA_041737755.1 Oligoflexus sp. | reverse complement strand
CCCCAAAGCCCTACGCGCTGGGGATCGATATGACCCTGATCGGCAAGTCCGCCGACTGCCGAAGCAACATCTTCCGCATCGAGCAGACCCCAACGACCGGCTAAAGCCTTTTGATATTCTGTTCCATAACCCCAACTGCCGCGATAATTGACATAAAGAAAGGCAAATCCAAGTTGGGTGAAAAATTTAGCTTTCGCGGGCCATCCGGCATTGACCTGTTCCACGGGACCGCCATGCACGGCAATGATCAAAGGCAAGCGGCCGCTATAGTCTTTGGGTCGATAGAGCAGTCCATGAATTTTCTTGCCATCCGAGCTTGGCCACTGCACATGCAGGGGCGATTGGGATTGGGCGCGATAGGGTTGTTTCATTCGGACTCGGGTGGCTTCGTACCAGCTGTCGATATCGAATTGCCAGGATCGCAGTCCGGGCAGGCTGAAGCTCGAGGAACTCAAAACCGAAAGATGGCGCCCATCCGGAGAAAACTGTGGTTGATCCAACCAGCTGTCACGAGTTTTCGGAGCTGTCCATTTCTGTGGAAATTCATCGTTGGCGTAATGATAATGCGCGAAGCTTGAATTGCCTTTATCGGTGGCAATTCCAAGCACAAGGGGACGATGGGGGTGTAGGGCAAACTGTGGCTGTTCGGCAGCGCGAGGAGCCTTAGCATGTTCGGTTTCAGTCGTGCTGAGCTGCTGCCATTGCTGGTGCGAAATGTCATAGGACCAGTACTGATACCACTCACCCGTTCGAAACAGCGCAATCACGAATCGTCCACAGGGACTGAAAGCCGCTTCCGAGCAGCTCATAAAATGAGTTCCAACTTGAGGTGGACTAATGACACGCGCCGGACGTGGCACGGGCCGTAGGTCCTGCATATCGTAATCGGCAAGATAGAGGGTCGAAGCTTCCCATGATACTTCCTGCATGGGCCAGGACAAATAAATCATCAAAGCTTTGCCGGGATGCCAGCGGACATTGCGCAAGAACCCACGGACCCGCAGGACGCTTCGAACCTCGCGATCCTGGCGAAGCCTGGAGAAGATTTCCAATTCCTCTTCTTGCCCATGATCGCTGACCCATGAGAGCCAGCGTTCGCGAGGATCGATCTGCAATCCCAAGGACGGCGGAATGCGCGCAAGTATGGTTTTGCGTTCGTAGCCTGATTGCCAGAGGACCAGCTCTTGAGCGCGAACGGCGCGAAATTTGGAGTGATCGTTGTTCCAGGAATAAAGTGTCAGCGCCTGGGGCGATAGTCCGTAAATGCCGCCCTTGGCAGCAACAAAAGAACCGCCGCCTTGATCCAGCTCGGCATGAAAATCGATGGGTATTTTGGGGTCTTCCAACAAAGACGACGAACCGTCCATATAGCGGACGCCATGGTCGCGTGCGGTCAAAAAAGCTAACTGCTGTTCGGGAGTCCAGAGGTATTCTCGCACGAAACTTTTTTCAGTTATGCTGAGCAAGCTGTCTGCAGTGATTCGCATGTCATGGTCTCTTCAGCAAAAAGGTCGTGCGCAGGAGATGCTAGCAGCGGACGATCCAAAACACAAGGCACTGCGGTAAACATGTCTTGAGTCTGGATCATGATTGCGGAAGAGCGCAGGATCTTCGGTTGGAAAGGTTTAGCGAAAGCCTCCCGATTCACCCTGTGAGCGTAAAGTTAACTGATTGGCAAGCACGGTCAGGACGATATCTCGTGCGGTGGTTTCATCAACCTTAAAATTTACTTGGAGACGATCGATGCAAGCTTCAAACAATTGTCGGCGACGCATGCCAGGAATCGATTCATCGCGCCGATCGATGAAGACCACCACCAAAGTTGTTTCACAGGGTGGTTTACAGTTGCGATGAAGATAGAAGTCATTGCCTAAGATTGGATAGCTGACAGTGCCTCGGGCGATCTCTTCGGTTCCATAAAAGAAATCTTCGAAAGCCTGGTAGACATAGCTGCATTTCGAACAGGTTTTGGGAAAGGGGGTTTTGAGGCGGCTTTTCAGAAATCCGAGTGATTTTGAAAGGCTAAGAGAAATCTGAACAATTTCATCAATTTCGCTGCGTAAAAAGTCCAATGCTGCATCGTGCATCGATGCATTCGGCTCGTCAACTCGGACGGGTAAACTGCTCATGGCTTCAACCTCACCAGCCGGGAATCTTGTGCTAACAATAAGTCCATCGGCAATTCCGGAATAAAATCTTTTATTACAGTGTTTTTAGGTTCTTACAGATATTTTTGGGTGCGCTAGGCGAATCGACAGGCGATTTCCCTCGGTCGCACGGTGGAAGGATATTCGTCTCGTATTAAGACAGTTCCTTCCTGAAATCTTTTGAACGGGAGCGTTGAGTTCATAGGTCACAAAGACGTGATTGGTGGATTCCTTACTCACAGAACACTTTGTTCCCTGCTGCTGGACAAGCCGGTGTTGCATGGGTTATGAACAGAAAGAGAGGGAGTACCCAGATGGAAGCAAGAGCGACAGATTATCGATTGATCCTGCAGAAAGAGCTGACCAATCGTTGCGATCAAAATCCTCGTTATTCCCTACGAGCGTTTGCTCGCGATCTCAAATTGTCACCCTCTCGACTCAGTGAGATATTAAATCGCAAGCAAGGCTTATCGCGTGGCGCTGCGACGAAAATCGCCAGCGTTTTGGGTTTTGACGAACGAGAAACACTGTACTTTTGTGACTTAGTCTCGATTAGGCACGCCAGAAGTGTAAAAGAGCGCGAAGAAGCCAAACTAAGATTACTCAAAGTGGACTTTGAAAAGGAGCGAGATAGTCGGTTTCAGTTGCAACTGGATGCCTTTAAGATTATCTCTGATTGGTACCACCTCGGAATACTGGAACTCATGAAGTGCAAGGACTTCCGGCACGACACCAAGTGGATTGCACGCCGACTCGGGATCCCCCTGATCCAGATTGAATTGGCGGTCGATCGATTGATGCGAGTCGGACTTTTGAAAAAAGAGTCCGATCGATATATTGCGATTCAAGAAGATGGATGGGTGCCAGGCGGAGTACCGTCCAGCAGCATCCGAAAGTTTCACCGTCAGGTTTTGGAAAAAGCTATCCAAGCGATGGCCGTGCAACCCGTCCAAGAACGATTGTTTTCGACCCATTTTCTGACTATCGATCGTGCAGATCTTCCGGCAGCCTTTGAGGCTATTCAGGATTTTCAAAGACGATTCTGTGGTCAGTTTCAAGGCGATCAGCCTCGGGAATTGCTCTACTGTATTTCAATGC
>JBGSRE010000672.1:0-4986 GCA_041737755.1 Oligoflexus sp. | reverse complement strand
CCGAAGAACAGGGCGTCTGGGAAACAGCCGCCAAGCAATGGCTCTTGGTCATGCAGCAAGATGCGGGAAGCATGGCCGGAATGGCTTTTCCTCGTTGGGTGAAAGCTCAAGAAAAACTTGTTGCGGTGCCCGCGCAAGCTGAACTTCTCGCTCGTTTGCTGTTGGCACAAACTCGCGAAGGACAGGATGCTCCTTGGCTGCGAAAGCAGGGCCTCACTGATATTACGAAGCTGACGCAAAAAATTAAAGAACTGCAAGGTGAACTGCCCAAGGGCCAAGCGTCTTTACCGAGTTCTCCGAAGGATATTAAGGATGATCCCTTCTGGGAAAAAGCCGCAAAAATCTCCTGTCGCCGGGATTTGCCCGAAAGCTGGCGTCAATGGCTGAAGTCTTTGAGTCCAGATCAAAAGCTTTATTGGGAAGGTCTTCAAGGCATATGCCAGATGGAGTATCAAACGGCGATCAGCAAATTCCAACAGGCATTGCCTGGTTTACGATCAAAGCTTTCGACCTGGCCCCTGGCTATCAATGCCGTGGATAGGCAGGTTTCGGCTCGCAAGAGTCTAGGCCAGAGGGAAGAGACGGCGCTTGCTTATAGGCAATTGGCAGATCTCCTTGGTCAATCAGAAACGCTAACTGCAGCGCTTGGCTGGAGCCCTTTTGAGCTTTGGCGCAAACGCATCGATACCTGGTATTGGGTGGCTCGCAGCCAAGCCTTACAGGGCGACTATCAAAATGCCAAGCTTGCAGTGCATGAGGGGTTCGCTCTGCTGAATAGCGCGCAAACGACGCTAACGGGACTGACCGATAGACAAAGCCAAGCCTTCAATGACCTCAAGGCTGAAGGTTACAATATCCTTTCATCGCGCATTGCCTATGAAGAAAAAGATTTCACCGCGGCTTTATCTCTCACGCGCCTCGGTCAGGATATTCCGGGAATTTCCGCTGAGTGGCGCGTGCGATTGAACTGGTCGGAAGCTTGGTTTGCTTATGCAATGGGCGATAAGCCTCGCGCCATCCGCGTTTGGCAAGCGATGCTGGCCAATACTAAGGACGAGTTACAAAAACCTCGTCTCTATTATTGGCTGGGACGGGCTCTCGAAGAAGTCGGCGATCGTGGAGATGGGGAGGATCTCTTCGATAAGCTGCTGACTGATCATCCGCTGAGCTTTTATACAGTCGTGGGACTGCCCCGGCTGAATAAGAAGTATAATGTCCAGCAGCAGTTCGACTCGATCGGTGGTTTGGAAAAGCGTCTTCGTGATCGCGATGACTTCTCCTGGGATGCCTATCGTAATGATAGGGAAGCAGCGCGTCGGCTTCTGCGATTGGAGCTGATGCTGGCATCAGGGGTTTCACTCTGGCTGGAACCCATATCAAACGAACTATTTCGCTATGTTAGCGGACGATCGGATCTGTTGAAAGATACGGAAGCGAGCCTTTACGCCACAAGGCTGATGCATATGGCGGGCTCGCATCTTCAAGCTATTTCATTGACCACACAGCTGAGCAATCTATCAAAGGACTTCTGGGAATCTCATCCGGAACAGATTCTGATTTTTTTCCCAAGGCCTTATTTTGATATTTATCAGAGGACGGCAACGCAAAATTATATCGATCTGGAAATACCTCTGGCGATTTCCCGGCAGGAGAGCAGTTTTCAGGCCGATGCAATGTCCCCTGTAGAGGCTATGGGTCTCATGCAGTTGATGGTCAATACAGCCCAGAAACAGGCAGCGCGGCAGGGTTTAAAAATTGGCGATCCTGAAGTAGACCTCAAACGCCCGGAGCTGAACATCAGTCTCGGCACAGCTTATCTTTCGGGGCTGGGGCGTCGTTACCGAGGGCAATGGCCTCAAGCCTTTGCCGCTTACAATGCGGGCGAATATGTGGTAGATGCCTGGTTGCAAAGACGAGCGGCAGAAGATCCCGTGGTCTGGATTGAGGCCCTCAGTTTTGCCGAGACAAGCGGTTACGCCAAAAACGTTTGGCGGAATTGGGAGGTCTATCGATGGCTCTTGCGGCAGCGTTGAGCTATTCCGTTCTCGTTTCAAAGTTTGCGCGTAGCAAATTCACTTTTGTGAGCAGAAACTCCATGGTAAAAGGTGAATTCGATTACAGGCTGCGCGCAAGTGAGTCGTAGTATTCTATCCTTGTTGGAGGTAACCCATGTCGAGCCAAGATCTAGAGAAAAATAAAACATTGGAAGCAGTGGGTTGGCTTCAACTACTGGCTATTATGATCATGTTCCCCATCCTGTTTTTTCTCTGTGCTTACTTCCCTATATGGATTGGCGTAGCAACGCCCTATTGAAGACATTCGGCGACCGGAGTATCTAAAGAGCCGGTCCCATATGAGCCTGCACCCTTTTCCCAATTTATCACTGGGGAATTCCGGGTTTTATTCGGCAGGCTCGAGCCTAGAGTACAAGGAAATATTCCATGGATCAGAAGAGCAAGTCCGATTCGCTCGTGATGCCAATGACTGCCGAGCCGATTGATTGGCAAAGTTACTATCAAATGATGAAGCCGACCATCTCCATGCTGGTGGTTGTCACTGTTGTACCTGCGTTGTTTATGGCAGAGAGAGGTTTGCCGAGTCTGGCTGTGGCACTCTCCTCCCTGATCGGTACTTTTCTGGCGTCTGGATCAGCGGCTGTCTTCAATCACCTCGTCGATTCGGATATCGATCAGTATATGAAAAGAACAAGAGGCCGGCCCATTCCATCAGGCCGCGTCAGCACAGCCAAGGCAGCCACATTTGGCACCCTCTGTGGACTGGTGTCTTTTGCGGTTCTCTATATCTGGTCAACCCCCCTGGCTGCTTGGCTTTCTCTTGCTGCCAATGCTTTTTATGTGGTCGTTTACACGATGTATCTCAAGCGCCGAACGGTACAGAATATCGTAATTGGCGGAGCGGCAGGATGCGTGGGTCCCTTGATTGGTTGGGCCGCAGTTACGGGTAGTTTGGCTTGGCCAGCTTGGGTTTTATTCCTGATTATCTTCTTATGGACCCCGCCCCATTTCTGGTCTCTGGCTATTAAGTATAAAGATGACTATGCGCGGGCCAACATTCCAATGCTGCCAACCGTCAAGGGTTTGGAAGTCACACGTCGGCAGATTTTTCTTTATACTCTGACGCTTGTGCCCACAGTCCTTTCCCTTTGGGTGTTTGGCGCTGCCGGTTGGATATACGGCAGTCTTTCCTTGATTTTGACTCTGTATTTCGTCTGGTTGGCTTTTGTCCTGCTAAGGACTAAGGAAAACCAGCGGGCGATGCCTCTTTTCTACTATTCCTGCTTTTATCTCTTTGGGGTGTTTGGAGCTTTGACGATTGATCAATTGATGGCCTTTCTCTAAGCGCTGACGCATCTCGACTTGTTTGATTCAGGATCCTCCGTGATCCTGGATCCTGGGAGATTTAATGATAGTCGTCACCGCCTCCAGTTTTCTCAAAGTTCCTCAGCTTCGCCTTGCTTTGGAAGCAGCATTCCCCCAGCAAAAAATCATTTATGTCGAAGAACAAAAGATCACTAGCCGCGAGATCCTTCAGGAATATCTGCAGGGTGCTGAAGCTTGGTTGATTGGTCGTGAAACAGCGGATGCTCAGATTCTTGGCAACTTGCCACAACTGAGAGTGCTTGCAAAATATGGTGTTGGTCTTGATAACGTCGACATTGCGTCCTGCGCGCGCTTGGGCATTCGCATCGCCTGGGAAGGTGGCGTGAATCGAGATGCGGTCGCTGAGCATAGTTTGGGTCTCATGATTGCGCTTTGCCGTAACATTGCCCTGGGCTCGCGGCGTTTGTCCCAAGGACAATGGTGGAAAAACGGTGGTCGCAGCCTGAGTTCCATGACGGTCGGTATCATAGGCTTAGGTTATGTTGGGACTCGATTGGCCGAGCTGCTCCAAGCATTTTCCTGCCCGATCCTGTTTCATGATATTCTGCCCAAACCTGAAGAAGCGGCTCGCCTAGGTGCCAAGCAGTTGAATTATAGGGAAGTTTTAAAGTTGGCCGATGTCCTCAGCTTTCATGTTCCTCTGACCCCCCAAACCCTTGGTATGCTTGGTCCATCTGAACTGGCATTAGTTAAGTCGGGCGTATATATCATCAACACTAGTCGGGGCGAAGTCATTGATCAGGAAAGTTTGAAAAGCGCTCTGCAAAAAGCGTCGATCGCTGGGGCTGGCCTGGACGTATTCCAAACCGAACCTTTGATTGATAAGGATCTGTATTCATTAGATAATTTTGTAGGGACTGCCCACACTGCAGGCAATAGTCAAGAAGCTGTGCTAGCGATGGGCGAAGCGGCTATCAGGGGCTTGCAAAAAGAGCTCGCCTTGCTTTCGAAAAATTCCGATTTAAATTAGAGCTGACTGGACGGTCCTTCAGCTTCAGGAGAATGGTCATGATTGAACTTATTAAAGAAATTATTGAGAAAGATATCAATCCCCAGTTGGAACTGCACGCCGGCGGTTGTGAGCTTTTGGACGTTGATGATGGAATTGTAACCCTTCGACTTTACGGTGGTTGTTCCGGATGTCCTTCCTCACAGATCACTTTGTTCAATGGTATCGTGCCCATCCTGCGGGAAAAAATTCCTGAAATCAAAGACGTGGTTTTAGGTTAACCCTGACTGCAAAGACATGGCTCGCTTGTTGCAGAATCCTGGTCGTGATCCCAAGCTCGGGATCTGCCTCTAAAGGGAGCGACCATGGCTGTTGTTGTGTTTGAATGTCCTATTGATGATTCGACCCTTGCCAGTATTCAGGAATTGCGAATTCTTCGTATCGAAGTCCTGCAAAAGCAAATCAAGCAAATCGATAAAGTCGTCGAGACGCTCTTGCAGTTCCTAGGCTGCCATTTTGATCTCGTAATTGGCAAGCTTGTAGGTCTTGGACTTTGCGATGATCTCCTCGAAGACTTCCTTGCGAGACTTCTTCTGATCTTTGTCCTCGAAAGCCCCACCTCCAAAGTTCATGTTA
>JBGSRE010000645.1:0-4483 GCA_041737755.1 Oligoflexus sp. | reverse complement strand
GAAAGTCTTTGACGTTTTCTGTCACAATCACTTGCGCACCTGCCTTAATAGCAGCCGCAAGCACATACCTACGGGCCGTTTAAGAAGGCGCACAGCCCTCTCCAGCTCTGGGGTGAACTTGACGACCCAGCGGTAGATCGTGGTATGGTCAACTTCAAGCCCGCGTTCAGCGGCCATCTCCCCAAGATCGCGATAGCTCAGCTTATAGCTTAGGTACCAGCGGACGTTGAGCATAATAATATCTCGCTCAACAGAGTGTCCTTTGGTATCAAAAAGCATGGTCGATCTCCCTGATTGATATGACCTATGATATCATGGCCATCGGTAGCTTCAACATAGCCTGAATTTGGAGATATTAGCCGTGAAGAATAGTCTTTTAGTGTCGTTAATGGGTTTTTTCCAAGTCTTCCTCCTGACACTTTTATCCCCCGTGCAAGGGTATGCAGATGAAAGTGCCCTTCAGAAAGCAAAAAAGTGTCAATCAAAAGGCGGTATATGGCTCGATGGCAATTGTGTCATTGATTTGGAAGAAGACGACAAAACAGTCAAAGAAAAGGAAGTGCCAAAGCCCGAACAACAAGGGGCTATACCAAGTTCAAAGACTTTTAATGAAGGACAGCATCTTCCGATGCCGCCGTCTCAACCTACTGTTTCCCAATCAGGTTTCTATTTAGGTCTGCGCTACCCCTTTCAATCAACAAAGGGAGGTGTCACTGCCAGCCAATATACTATTCCAGGAACATTTTATTTACCGAATGCTGACGGAACCTATGAAGAGTATACCTACTCATTTACAGGTAAAGGGGACCTTGAATTTTCAAAAGAACTTGGAGTGACTTTTGGCTGGCAAACGCTAAAGCCTAACGGATTTGGTTACTCCCTTGCTGCGGTCTATGATCCTAAAATAAAGATTTCGGCAAAAGAAAAAACTGAAAACTCAAAAGCCAGCACTATTACCAGGATCTCAGCACAAGGATTGATTTTATATAGTATCGGCGGCCACGCGGACAATTATTTGTTTTCACCATTCATCGGAATAAATTACCCTTTCACATCCGAATATGTTGCGGGCAGCAATGAGGTAAATATCGATAAGTTTTCTGTTGATCCTGCTACCGAATTCGGTCTGAAAATGGGCTTCAGCAAACAACTTGAGATTCAATTGTCCTACAAGGAAACGGAAGTATATCTGAAATTAAGAGAATCGGCCCCCGGAACTTACTACCAAAGAACTGCGAGTGGAAAATTTTCGCCGATCTCTTCCATTGATTTTGCTACTGAGTCCAAATTGACCTTCAAAGAATACACCATGCAGTTGAATTACTTAATGGGCTCCAAAAAGCCAGAAGACTGAACAGTAGTCCGTCTGCCCCGAATAGGTATCAATCGCTCCGATCTACGGGTTGCCAATAACCTTCTTAATTGGTGGTGGGACGCAGACCAGAGCATAGATTTTTTAGTGGTCTTCTTCTTGCTCGGTTTATTGTTCCCTGCAAGCTTTTTAATAGCTACGGCAAGTTTTCCTTCTTTTGCTTTGATTGGATCTTACCCTTGGCGGCGAAATGAAGTTCGTACCGAAAAACACCAAACTTCGACCATTCAACATTGAGTTACTGACCTTATCATAGATGTCCCATTTTGCGTGCGTTTTAGACTTTAGGTATAGTTTTTGTGTGGTTTCTTTCTTTAAAGTTGGAAACGGTTTTATGATGAAAATTGTTGATAAGGCATTTTTGTATGACAATCTTCAGGATTAATTCAATAGGAAGATCTGTTTCCCTAATCTAGCTGCGAGGTTTCATATGAACGGCATACTTAATACATGCATATTATCTGCATTTATGATGGCTGTAATTAATATTTGTCTTTTCTGTTCATGGTCAGCCTTTGGCGGGGATGCTCGGTAATTATATTGCCGAGAGGATGTCACGCAACATCCGAAACAGTTCCCCATACGCCTAAATTTTCTTCCAGAAAAAATTGAATGAAGGTGGATAAAGGTGGATGCCACTTCATTCTAGCGGGACAAGTTTTGAGCCCTAGCGCGAATCAAAATGAGGTTTTGCAAAGTTTCGTCAATTTTCGTTCGACCAAACAGGTGATCATTGAAAAGAAACATCTTGAGGCCTTTCTCGATCAATACCGGGGCCTTGCTGATAGTCCGCCGCTGAGCCTTCCGCCTGAACATAACTTTGTAACGGAGATCCTGGAGCCCAAAGCTATATTGATGCTCTTTCCAGAGCAGTTTTCTCGTCCCATCGCGGCAGAGCTTTGGTTCGACTATCCCTTCGGCCGAGTCAATTTTTATGAAGATCAGCAGCACTGGCTCTTCAAAGAGCAGAAGAAAAGATATAGCCGGTCCCAAAAGCAGGAGGAAACCTTTTACCGCCAACTGTTTGAGTATCCAGGATTCGATTCTTATCTTGTCGGTAGTCGGTCAGGACCCTTCAAAGTCGGCTCGATTAGTCCGAATAATCTTTCGAACTTAGTTGAAAGACTTGAGGCATGTGGTTGGCAGATTCTAGCTGAAGGCAAGCCAGTTCGTGTCGCAAATGATTTTGATACGATAGTTGAAGGCACTATCGATTGGCTTGACGTGAATGTCGTTACCGAGATTGATGGTCAAAGCTATAGCCTCCCGGAAATTTTAAGTCTGAAGAATTTTTCCAAGAATTTTATCAATCTTGGGAAGAATGGTTTTGCCGTCCTTCCAGAAAAGTGGCTCAAACAGATTGAACTCTTGGAAACGAGTGGACGCTTGGTCGATGGTGTATGGCGTTTTCCTGGTCAACAGGCCATCCTGCTCGATGCAATGCTTTTGGATCAACCAGTTGTCAGCAAATCGGAACTTTTTACGCAATTCCGCGCCCGATCAAAAAACCTTGATCAGCCGAAGGAGATGCTGCCGGCTGCTGGTTTTCAAGGCCAGTTGCGCAGCTATCAGCGGGAAGGTCTTGCATGGTTATATTTTCTCAAAGAGCTGCGACTGGGTGGATGCTTGGCTGATGATATGGGCCTGGGCAAAACGATTCAAGTTCTGGCTCTACTCTGGACCCACTATCAAGAAGGCGAGAGTTCGGAGAAACCCAGTTTGATCGTAGTGCCCAGAAGTCTCGTCGGTAATTGGATGAAGGAGGCGGCAAGTTTTTGTCCGAAACTTAGCTTCATTGACAACAGCCAAGGAGCGAGAAACTGGAGTTCACTTACTAGCAAGACGGTTTATGTCACGACCTATGGGGTCCTGAGGCAGGACATAATCGATATTGTCAGGCACTCCTTTGCCTTCGCGGTATTGGATGAATCGCAGACGGTTAAAAATGCAAAATCACTAGCCGCCAAAGCCGTACGAACTCTCAGGGCTGATTATCGCGTGGCTTTGTCTGGGACTCCTATTGAAAATCACCTAGGCGAACTCGCTTCGTTGTTTGGTTTTTTGAATCCGGGTCTGCTGGAGGCAAGTTCTTGGAAAACTGTCTTGCAAAAAGCTGTACAGGCCGACGATCCGCGCTTGCAACTGCTCAAAAAGGCCTTGAAACCACTTTTCTTAAGGCGAACTAAAGAACAAGTTCTTAAGGACCTACCCCCAAAAATCGAGCAGACGATCGAGTGCGAGATGGAACCGGAACAAGCTCGACACTATCAGCAGCTCCTCAGTCACTATCGCCTCCAACTCCTGCCTGGTCTCAAAGAAGAATCCTGGCGTTCATCATCTTTCGTCATTCTCGAGGCCTTGCTACGACTCAGGCAAGCGGCTTGCCATCCAGGCCTTGTCGATGCCCGTTATGTCGATGGGCCAAGTTCTAAAATTGACGAGATCGTGGAGCGCCTCATTGAAGTGACGGCAACTGGGCACAAAGCTCTAGTTTTTTCGCAATTCACTTCGCTATTGAAAATTCTCGCGAAAAAATTGGAAAAAGAGTCGATTGCTTTCGAATACCTTGATGGAAAATCAAGACAGCGGGAGGCTTCCGTTGAACGTTTCCAGAACGACCCAAAAATGAGTGTCATCGTTTCCCGGGCGTTGCCTGATATCCGGGATGGATTGAAGCCCGTGCATCGACGCATTTTGTATGCGATGCAGCAGCTGAAAAACTACCAGAGTGGAAATTTTCATCCGTTGCTTCCGATACAGAAACGTTTCTGATGCTTGTCGCGGCTACCGACGGCGAAGAAAATAGCAGCACGGGTCCATGCGGCGGATTGGCTTGGAAATCGAAAGTGGAGGGAAAAATAAAAGCGATTTCGCCTGCGATAAGGCTTAATATGAGCGTTTTTGGCGAGCTTCAAAAAATAGCTACGGGGACTGCTGGTGGATCATCCATGGCCAGCGATTCTCTGCTCTATTTCTCGCGTCTATCAAACGAGAGCGGGGGAAGCGCAATCTTTATCAATGACTATGCAGGCTGTAGGAAATCTAAAACCCACCACCGCTATCGGTTATTCAGGGGAAATTCCGGCTAAATTGCCGCAATTCTCACCATTC
>JBGSRE010000637.1:0-6751 GCA_041737755.1 Oligoflexus sp. | reverse complement strand
ACGAAGTCAGAACATTGTGGTCATAGCTTTAGAAGACAGATATTTCGGTGTATTTTGATGGTTTTAGAGTCTTGGACAAAAGTATTGAATCCAAGCAGGGCCACGCTCAGACCTCCTCATCTTCTGCATCGGATGAACTCGGCACGTTTTTGCAAATATGCAAGCCTCGACTCGGCGGAGTTGATTTCTTTTTTGATTGCTGTCGAGGTTGACTTCATATTCGCTACGTTCTTTTTCAGAGGCGCAAATATTTTGTCCCCGACTTTCTCCGCAGCAAGGCCTAAGAAGATCTTGCGAATCCCCTAGCTTAGACACGAGCCGCTTTAACACTCTTACAATCGATCGTTAGACTCTCGGTTTCACTGGTCATCAGCAGCTGCCCCGCATCGATCACGCAGTTTAGCCGCATGGAACGATCGATAAGCCGCGTGACCTGCGCTTCGTCGACAACGGTGAGATGGGTAACATTGAGGTGTTTGAAACGATCTAGCTGCTCTTTAATACCCTCAAACCAAATATTAGCTGAACTGCGCTGGTAGGTGTAAATCGAGACTAGAGGAGCCTTACTACACGACTGTCGGATGCGCTTTTCGGCGGGCTGCCCCAGATCGATCCAGTGCTGAATTTCACCAGTTAAACTCTTCTGCCAGATATCAGGCTCATCGGCGTTGCTCAGACCCTTAGTGAACTGCAGATGCTCATGGGCGTTGAGGGCAAATACCCCCAACCGTAAAAGCATGCGCAGATCGGTTTCCGACGGGTGGCGGGCGACCGTCATAGAATGGTCCTCGTAGTAGCCACGAGTGATGTCGGCAATGGACAGCTGCAGCTTGAAAATTGTCGACTTTATGGCCATTGGCAGTCCGTCCACACTTGAGGTTATCTGACCCAGAAAGGCGCTCAATGGCGCCCATGGATCGGCGGGGAGCTTAGCACGAGCCGCTAAACCTATGCGTCTCTAAATTCACTCGCAAACTGCGATAGATTTCGCACATAATGGGCCTAGTGAGTCTCGATACTTCACTACAGCAAGTAGATGGGTAAAAAAAGACAAGGACTGCACGTTGCAAAACATTGAGCCAACTCTACCCAGCCTCGGTGATAGCAGCCCAGGCGCCCAACCTGACCTGACGAGCGCGTGCGAATGTGAGCTGATGCCTCTACTCGATCCGGTAAACTTCCCCGCGAGTATCGAGGCCATGCAGCAGCTCTTGCAGCGAACACTGAAAGTTCAAGTCGAACTCGAGGCACAGAACAGAGCTTTGCGCCAGGATCTGGAACGAGATAAGAAACTCCTTCGAGAAGAAATCCAGCGTAGTTCGCTTATCGCATCTGAGGCGGAAATTGTCCGAGTCTCAGCCGCAACAAGGCTGTCGTCTATTCTCAGTGCTGTCAATATCGGAGTTTGGGAATTCGACCCTATCGCCCAGGTCCTCGAATTCGATGACATGATGTACGAGCTTTATGGTCTCAATCGAGAAAACTGTCCTAATCCACTGGATGCCAATGAGCGGGCCATTCATCCCGAGGATAAACCCATGGTGCAGGTCGAAACCCAGAATAGAATCGATAGTGGCGATTCTAAATTTGATATCGAGTTCCGCGTTGTTCACCCGAGCGGTTCCGTGCGGCATATACTAGCCAAAATAGTCGTCTTTCGCGATCGGGATGGCGTTGCCCAGAAAATCCGCGGCGCAGATCACGATGTCTCTGCCCTGCGCGACAGTGAGAATCAGCTGCGACAGACGTACAAGGCAATAAACTCAGCCGCCATTGTTACTGAAACCGACCTGGTCGGGACTATTAGCTTTGCCAACGATAAATTTTGCGAAATCAGCGGCTACTCGCGGCACGAACTCATCGGCAAAACCCATCGCATCGTCAATTCCGGTTATCATGATCGGGCGTTCTTTAGAGGCATGTGGGCGCGACTCAGCTCTGGCAAACCGTGGAGCGGCGAGATCCGCAACCAAAAGAAGGACGGCTCATTCTATTGGGTTCAAACGGTGATAACTCCGATGCTGAATTCCAATAACGAAGTTTACAAGTACCTGGCCCTGAGAGTTGACATTACAGAAGCCAAAAATCAACAGTTTGCACTCGCGAAGGCTGCTGCCGAAGCTGCTGCCGCGGCTGAAGGCAAAGCCCTGGCAGAATCGGCCAATCGAATTAAAACGGAATTCCTGGCCAACATGAGTCACGAGATCAGAACGCCACTGGCGATTATTCGTGGCTATGCGGAGCTCTTTGCCGAAGACGCGATCAGCGTGCAGAAGCGAAATTGGCTAGATTGCATCCTCCGCTCCAGCCAGCAACTGGAGCTGCTCATTAGCGATATTCTCGATATCTCGAAGGTCGAGGCTGGTAGAATAGATGTAGAATTGGTGCCGACCACTCTTGCCGTACTTCTCTCTGATATTTCTGATTTGCTGCATCTTAAAGTCAGCGCAAAAGGCATTCGTCTGACTTTCTCGGTCGATGGTTCGGTGCCTGCGACTATTCACACCGATCCTTTGCGGCTCAAACAAATACTGCTTAATGTCATAGGCAATGCGATTAAATTCACTGACCATGGGTCGGTGGAAGTCGTGATCAAACTTATTCCGTGCCAGCATGACCAAGCTCAGCATTCCCTCGCCTTTGTCGTCAGCGATACGGGAATTGGCATTACGCCGGAGCAAAAAGAAAAAATTTTCGGGGTCTTTGTTCAAGCCGACAGCTCTATCTCCAGGAGGTTTGGTGGCACAGGACTCGGTCTGGCGCTGTCTTTAAATTTGGCGCGTCTGCTCGGTGGCAGCATCGACGTCGGGAACTGCCAAAGCGGTCAAGGCAGCACTTTTACCGTTACGATCAATCCGGGCTTGCAGCGGTGTGATGGACCGCGGCTAAGTACTGATGCTCTCGTGCTTCAATCGAGCCCTGTGGCCCATGAGAACTTGCCTCGGGAGAGCATCAAAGGGATGAACATACTACTCGTCGAAGATGCCGAGGATATCCGAGTTTTAGTCTCGCACATCCTCACCGTGCAAGGAGCCAGCGTAACGACGGCACTCAATGGCGAAGAGGGAGTCCAACTGGCCCGAAAATCTCGTTTTGACCTCGTGCTGATGGATCTCCAGATGCCGATCCTAGATGGCAAGCGGGCCACTCAGCAGCTCCGCGCCGAAGGCTATCGGCTGCCAATTTTTGCTTTGACTGCGCATGCCATGAGCGGTGAACGCGAAAGCTGTCTCGCAGCGGGATTCACCGACTATATGTCAAAACCGATAAATGTTAGCAAACTTATCAAAATGGCCAGTCGATATCGAAACCCATCAGCATTCAGCAGCTGATGCTCGGAACCTGCAGAAATAACTTATTGAATGCCGTACCTGCCACCGGTATCGTTACTATCCGCAATGCCGAGGATTTTGCCCGTCCTGTGCAGGCCGACGGATGGCGGAGCGATCCATTCATCTTGCGGACAATGTTATCCCGTTTGTACCAACGAGGCATTGGGTTTTGTCAGTTCCCTTCGAGCTTCGCTACTGGATGACTTCAGATGACAAGCTTTTAAAAGTGGTCAATAAGATCTGGAGTTCCCAAGATTTTGTAGAGACTTTTCTTAAGCTGTCGCTCTCTGGTTTGTCAAGTGTTCGTAGTCTACAGGACTCATATTTCCAGCTGATGAGTGCCGGCGTTGACGATTGTAGAAACAGTCGATCCATTCCGCGATTGCTTCGCTCACCTGCTGTTTGCTGACCCAGGATTGTCTGTCAATCAGCTCTCGTTTGATGGTTGCAAAGAATGATTCTGCTACACTATTGTCCCAGCAATCGCCTTTCCGACTCATGCTCTGAACGATACCGAACGCTTTTAAAACAGAGCGAAATTCATGGCTCGCATACTGAATGCCTTGATCGGAATGAATCCCCATCCCAGCGTTCACCGAGCGTCGTCGAAGGCCAATTTTCAGAGCGTCATTGACCATTGAAGCCTCCATCGAATCTTCAATTGAGTAACCCACGACCTTTCTTGAAAAGGCATCAAGGAAAACGCAAAGATACATCCTTGATAGGTCCAGACATATGTGATGTCGCTCACCCAGAGGCGATTCGGAGCGGTTCCGAACTCGTTGAATCGTCGTTCAACCAAGTTAGGTGCTCGATTCAACTTATGCTTCGAAATAGTCGTCGCTTTGAACCGTTTCGGGGGGCTAGCTTTTATGCCTACTTCCTTCATAATTCGCGCCACTCTGTGCTTTCCTACCGGGACACCTTGGGCATCCAATTCAACCTTGATTCTGGGGCTTCCATAGGTCTTACGGCTGCGTTCAAATTCCGATTTGATACAGACGGCCAGCTTTCGGTTCTCTTTCGCCCTAGTCGACTCTGGACGCTTTATCCAGGCATGACACCCTGACTCAGAAACTTCGAGAATTTTGCAAAGGCGCTTGATGGGGTATTTGGTCTTCTCCGCGTCGATGAAGGCGAACCTTACATCTGCTCCTTCGCGAAAAAGACCGTCGCCTTTCATAGGATCTCCCGCTCCATGCGGAGCTGCCTCACTTCCTTTCGAAGCGCGGAAAGTTCTTCTTTCTCGACTGTCGTCAAAATATTGGATTTGTTAGCACCGCTATCCGCATCGGCTTGCTTAATCCAGCTTCGCAAAACTCCATCAGCAACCCCAAGATCTTTGGCTACTTGTGCAATAGATTGACCTGGTTCTTTACTCATGCGAACCGCTTCAGCTTTAAACTCTGGGGAGAAAGTTCGACGATTACGTGCTGATTTATTTGAGGCTTTTGACTTCACTTCATGGCTCCATTTGTTTCCAAGAACATCTTAGCAGATGGCTCTGCGAAACACGGGCAACTTCAAGTATCAGTCGTACAACTGTCGTGCACAAACTTGAAGCCGTCATTGAGTTGCTAGTAGGAATTATCATTTGCAAAATAAAAAACAGGAATAGACACATAATATCGAAGGCTTAGCACGAAAGAGCTTCGTCTGCGATTTCTTGATGAGAAATATTTTATACTTTGAGGTTTAAGTCCGTCTCGACATCGGAATTTTTCATATGAATAATTCTTGATAATTGGACTTTTTCATACGAATAATTCTCGAAATGAGCTAAGATACTGGCATGACTCGAAAATATTCCATGTATGGATGAAGTCTATGTATCGAAAAACAAAGAGTAAATTGGAAGCTTGGCGTCAGTCTCCTCTGCGCAAGCCGTTAATCCTGAGAGGCGCACGCCAGGTAGGTAAAACGTACATACTTAAAGAGTGGGGACGTGAGGCGTTTAAGAAGGTCCATTATGTGAATTTTGAAGCGAATGCGGCGGCAGGCAGAATTTTTGAAAAAGATTTTCATATTCCACGCATATTAAACGAGCTTGGATTTTTACTACAAACCACGATCACTCCAGGCAACGAAGACGTCCTTATTTTTGACGAAATCCAAGCAGCCCCCAAAGCCCTCACAGCCCTCAAATATTTCTGTGAAGACTGTCCCCAGCTAGCGCTGTGCGCGGCCGGATCACTTCTGGGAGTGATCCTATCAGAGGAGTCTTTTCCTGTCGGCAAAGTCAATTTCCTTTCCATGTATCCTCTGACCTTCGATGAGTTTCTGCGTGCTGTCGATGAAAAAGAGTCATGGAGGCAGATACCATCCCCAAGCCTCACTGCAGAAATTCCAAGGATCGTGCATGATCATCTTTGGGAATTAACAAAGCTCTACTACGCTGTTGGCGGAATGCCGGAAGCTGTGCAAAGATTTGCACTTCTTCGACACGATTTGACAACGGCTTTTAGAGAAGTGCGAGAGGTTCAGCAGGAGTTATTAAAAGGCTATGAAGGCGATTTCACTAAACATGCTGGAAAGCTGAATGCAATTCATATTCAGGCACTTTATCGCAGTGTCGCTGCTCAGCTTGCGGGTTATCATAACGACACGACTAAGCGTTTTCGCTTTGGTGAAGTGATGACCGGTAAAAAGGGATTTGCGGCTTGGGAACGACCACTGCACTGGCTGGTGAATGCTGATCTTGTTATTGACGTGAGAATTGCCAATGCAGCCATGCTACCACTTCAACACTATACTAAAGCCAATATTTTCAAACTTTTCATGAGCGATGTCGGTTTGCTGGCTTGTGCGCAAGGTTTGGATCCGAGCACTCTTGTATTGCAAGACTATGGCATGGCAAAAGGCTATTTCGCCGAAAATTTCGTAGCGCAAGAGATGCGAGCTAGTCATGACTCATTGGATTACCCTCTCTATGCCTGGAACGAAGGGACTGCCGAGATCGAATTCGTGCGTTCCTATGGATCCGAGGTGATCCCCGTTGAAGTTAAATCTGGGCATCGGACCAAAGCCAAAAGTCTGGCCCAGTTTTGTGCTCAATATCATCCTTCGCTAAACATCAAGATCACTGCTCTTGAACTGTCCTATGACAAAGATTCAGGGCTTCTCAAGCTGCCGCTCTACCTAGCATGCTGGGCAGCGATTGTATAGATCAACTTACTCCGCCTGGATCTGTTGCTTTTGCAAACTCTGAGCGAGAAGAACCCTGGATCTGCCATTCACTATGCTGCCAGAGAACAGAAGATTTCAGCAGAGGTGTTACCCTCTGCTTCGAGCTGCCGCTTTCGAATTATTCTCATCGACTCAAAACCACCAATGTTATCCTCACTGACTTAAATGACTTGAATCCTAACGTGGCTCTGCATACCTGCTTGATCGGCCTATGGTCCTGCTCGATCATGTTG
>JBGSRE010000633.1:0-7816 GCA_041737755.1 Oligoflexus sp. | reverse complement strand
TTTTCCTTGTAGCCCTCAGCGTATAGGCAACGAGCGAGGAATTCTGATGCCTGCTTGCGACAGTAGTCTTCGCGAACCAAAGCTTCCAGCAACCAAATACGGCGCAGCCGGAGGAGGCCTGCCTTTAAGGAAGGCTGTCTGTCAAAAACTGGAAAAAGATAACCACTTGAGTTATCAGCCAGGACAAATTGTAGTTGGTATCGGCGCCAAGGAAATTCTTTTCCATCTCGCTCTGGCGCTTATTAACGAAGGCGACGAAGTTCTGATTCCTGCTCCTTACTGGGTCAGCTATACCGAACACGTCATCGCTGCTGGCGGAAAACCTGTCGTCATTCCTTTTCCCAGCGATCATAAAGGTCCGCGCCTGACTCCTGAAATGATTCAGCCCTATGTCACGTCGCGAACCAAAGCGATCGTCCTCACTTCGCCGAATAATCCTGCCGGCTACGTCATCCCCGAGGCTGAGTTACGTCAGCTCGGTCTGTATTTGGAAGACAAGCCCTGGTGGATCATCGCCGACGAAATATACGAATACATGTCCTACGATTTCCCGGCTGTGTCCCTGGCCACGCTCTGCCCCAAACTCAAAGATCGCTATATTCTAGTCAACGGGCTTTCCAAAGGCTTTGCTATGACTGGCTGGCGAGTGGGCTATATGGCTGGACCGAACAAAGTCGCGGAGATGGTGCGCACCCTCCAGACCCAATCCTCAACTTGTCTGCCTCCTTTCATTGAAGAGGCCGCACTGACTGCACTGAGTCTCGGTGTCGATGCGATGAAAGACAAGATGGGCCTTCTGAAAGCACGCCGCGATATGGCTGTCCAGCTTTTGCGTGAAATGCCAGGAGTGGATATGATGCCGCCAAATGGCGCCTTTTATGTCTTGATCGATATCAGAAAAGTCCTTGCAAAATCTCCTCTCTATGCCAATGATAATAGCCTCGCTTTCAGCGCTAAACTGCTGGAAGCCCATCACGTCGCGATGGTACCCGGAGAAGCCTTTGGCGCTCCAGGATTTCTGAGGCTCAGCTATGCAGTTGCCGACGAGCAGCTGCGTGAAGGTCTCAAGCGATTGGGTGAAGCACTTAAGGCAGTTTGAAAACAGACCGTTGTTGTTTCGAAAGATCCAGCGGGCGTGGCCTTCAAGGCTCACCCGCTGTTTTTCTATCAGCCCAGGGAGCTTTTTTAAAGTTCTCTCATAGTGCTCCTGGCAAGAATGGCAAAGGAGTGGAAAGTTCAAGATGTCTAAGCTCAATGAATGCGTGCAACGCATCGATGAAATCAAGAACGCCTTTCAATCAGATACCGCATCGGCATCTCTGAGTTCGCGCGCGGTCGAAGATCTCAAGGTCAAGTATCTCGGACGCAAGGGGATGGTCACGGCTTTGATGGAAACTTTAAAAGAAGTTTCTAAAGAGGACAAGCCCGCTGCTGGAAAAATCATCAATGAAATGCGCAAAGGCATCGAAGAAAAACTGGAAGTCTTGCGCGCTGCTGCTGAAGAAGGCGCTCTGGATCAATCGCTTGCAGCGCAGCGCCTGGATGTCAGTCTACCGGTTGCCTCCGCGGAGCAGCGAGGCTCTCTGCATCCTGTGACTTTGATGCGGCGAACGATTCTAAAAGCCTTCCGCAACCTCGGCTTTACCGTTTATGATGGTCCCGAAGTGGATTTGGATTTTTATAACTTTGGTGCCTTGAATTTCAAGGATGATCACCCCGCTCGCGATATGCAAGATACCTTCTTTATCGGCGATCGGGCCAAAACTATTTTGCGCACGCATACCTCAAATATTCAAATCCATGCCATGATGCATGAAAATCCGCCTGTGCGCATCGTCGCTCCTGGTCGCACCTATCGCTGTGACAGCGACATTACCCACACGCCTATGTTCCATCAAATCGAAGGTTTTGTCGTCGATCGAAATATTGATATGGGCGACATGAAAGGAATCATCGACCAGCTGCTGAAAGCAGTGTTTGGTCAGGATCTTTCCACCCGTCTTCGTCCCAGCTTTTTTCCTTTTGTGGAACCGGGCGCAGAATTCGATTTGCAATGCGTCAACTGCCGCGGCAAAGGCTGTCGGATTTGTAAGAATACGGGATGGCTGGAAATCGGCGGTCTCGGCATGATTCATCCGAATGTTTTTGAAGCAGTGGGATATGACAGCGAGATTTACACCGGTTTTGCCTTCGGCTTCGGCATCGATCGGATTGCGATGCTTCGCTACGGACTCTCGGATCTGCGCCAGCTCTTTGAGGGCAATCAGCAATTCCTTGGCCAATTTCCGACACATCCCTGAGCTGGAGACTTTTCTATTATGCGTATTTCATTGCTTTGGCTCCAAGATTATATTGACGTTAAAGATCTGACCCCAGAATTTATTGCCGAAGAACTCACCCAGCTTGGTTTGGAAGTAGAGGCGATCGAGCGCATCGAGCCTTTGAAGGGTGATGTTGTGGTCGGCCAGATCATCAAAGCCGAACAGCATCCAAACGCCGACAAACTGCGCGTTTGCCAGGTTTCCGTGGGTGCCGGCGATCCTTTGAAAATCGTTTGTGGAGCGCCGAATGCTCGCGATGGCATCAAGGTCGTGGTGGCTCGCATCGGTGCCGTTCTGCCAGGTGATTTTAAAATCAAAGAAAGCAAAATTCGCGGCGAAAGTTCCTACGGCATGCTCTGTAGCGAACAGGAATTGGGTCTTTCTGAAGCCCAGGATGGGATCATTGAATTGCCTGCCTCCGCCCCACTGGGCACTTCCATCAGCGAATATTATTCTTTAAAAGATACTGTGATCGAAGTGAGTCTCACGCCGAATCGCAGCGATTGCTTGGGCATTATCGGACTGGCTCGGGATCTTTCGGCTCGCCTCAAGCGGCCCTTAAAAATCCCCGCCCCCCTTCCCAAACGCTCGCAGGAATCCTTGAACAGTGCGAGCCATGTTTCTGTGCAGCTCGCCACTGATGGTGACTCCTTACGATTCTCTGCCCTCTATGTCCGTGGCGTGCGTGCAGTGCCTTCTCCCCAATGGTTGCAGCGTCGTGTGCAGCATGCTGGTATGCGACCCATCAATCTGATTGTCGACGCAACCAATTATGCGATGCTCGAATCCGGTCAGCCCATTCACGCCTATGATGAGCGGGATTTGCAAGGCCAGCTGATTCAAGTTCGAAGAGCCCGTGATGGCGAAGAGCTAAGCACCTTGGATGGCCAAAAGCGCAAGCTTCTGAGCACCGATATCGTCATCGCTGACGCTCAAAAAGTCGTGGGTCTGGCGGGCATTATGGGCGGCGAAAGCTCCGAAGTAAAAGCCGACACCCAAAATATTATCATCGAAGTGGCTCATTTTAATCCCGTGTTGGTTCGCAAAACGGCCAAGCGCTTCGCCCTTCATACCGAAGCTTCGCATCGTTTTGAACGCGGTGTGGATATCCAGAATATTCCTTGGGTAGCCCGACGCGTTGCCGAAATTATCTATCAAGGAGCTGAAGAACTGCGCGCCCTCGGCGTCGATCTTCCTCTTCCAGAAATTGCCGGCCAGACACTGGATGTGTATCCCCACCCAGTATCCTTAGCCACAGTCGCGCTACGCATTCCAAGACTTCGTCAAATCACGGCTTTGCAGTCCATCACCCGTGATGAAGTGGTGGGCATTCTCGAATCTCTTGGTTTCAAGCGTGAAGATGAAAAGGACGAGCGGCTGGTCTTTAAAGTTCCCAGCTGGCGCCATGACATCGAACGAGAAATTGATTTGATCGAAGAAGTGGTTCGCGTCTATGGATTCGATAAAATCCCCTTCAAATTGCCTTCGATGGAAATCAACCATCTGCCGGAACATCCCCTGATCGACTTCCTGGATCAAAGCAAGATCACCTTGGCCAACTGCGGCTTGAGCGAAGTGATCACTTTTCCTTTTATGTATACCGGCGACTTGGAAAAGCTGGGCCTCAAGGATCAGCATCCTCTGGCTGCAGCGGTCAAACTTGCCAATCCCTTGGTAGAACAACACGGACTTCTGCGAACCTCTCTGGTTCCTGGTTTAATCGCCTGTGTTTTGGAAAACCGTCGTCATGGCAAGCAGGGCGTGCGTATTTTCGAAGCCGCTCGCACCTTTCATGAGCCGCAAAAATTTGTCGGTACGGCTTCGCCCGTTTGGGCTCACACTCGCGTGCAAGGCGGACATATTCCGCCGAAAGCACTCAAAGATGATCGCCCTTTTGAAAGGAACCGGGTGGCGGTGATTTTGGATCAGCCGTTTACGGAAAAATCCTGGAATCAGGCCGAACAGAAAGTGGACTTCTTTCATGGCAAACACATTCTCATGCAATGGATCGGAGCCTTCGGCGTCCAGTCCTTGCGATTTGAGCCGATTGATGCTGAGGACTTCCCTTGGCTTCATCCCGGTGCGTCGGCCGCGATTTGGACTGAGGGGGGAACTTTCTTCGGTTACTTGGGCCAACTCCATCCCCGCACGGCTAAAGCCTACGAACTCGATTTCCAGAATCCACCGGTGGTCTTTGAAGTCGATCTGGAAGTACTGCTCGAACAGTGGCAAATCCAACGCAGTTACAGCTCAGGCTCAGCGAAATTTCCACCCGTATCCCGAGACCTAGCTTTGCTTGTGCCCCAAACCGTGAGCTACAGTGATTTCATGAAAAGCTTCACAGGCTTCAAACGGAAGAAGTACTTGCGTGGTCAGAGTCTATTTGATGTCTATCAAGGCAACAACATCCCCGAAGGCAAGAAGAGTATGGCCTTCAGTTTGGTTTTCCAGGCTGATGACAAAACTCTGACAGATAAAGATGTAGAAAAAGAAGTGGAAGCCCTGCTCAATCAGCTGAAAGAGGATCTTTCGGCTGAACTTCGTTAAACTAGGAAAGGAATGCGCATGAAAAAAAGTCTGCAATCACTGACTCTCGCCGTTTGGGGTCTATCATCCATCGCTATGGCCAAAGACGTCGCGACCATTAACGGCAAAGGTCTATCAGAAGACCAATACAAGGAAGCTCTGGCCCAACTCGGTCCCCAGGCAGATATGGTCAAAACCAATCCTGAGATCAGAAAACAATTCCTCGATCACATTATCGAGAGCACGCTGCTAGCCAACGAAGCCAAGAATCAAAAAATAGATGACAGCGATCGCTTTGCATCGATGGTCGATACTGCTAAACGCGATATCCTTGCCAAACTCTTTTTGGAAAAATATATCGCCGATAACAGCACTGACCCCAAGCTGTTAGAATATTTCGAAAAGAATAAAGCTAAATTCACCGAAAAAGAAGTCAAAGCTGCCCACATTCTTTTTGGCGAAAAAGAGAAGGCTCAAGCCGAAAAAACTTTGAAAGAAGTTTTGGCCAAGAATAACTTCGATGAGCTTATGAAGAAGTACGCGACCGAAAAGAACGGCTCCAAAGGTGGCGATCTCAACTGGTTCAAACAAGGTCGTATGGTTCCTGAATTTGAAAAAGCTGCTTTCAATACTGAAAAAGGCAAAGTCTATGCTCAGCTGATCAAGACCCAATTCGGCTTTCACATCATCAAGGTTGTGGATGTTCGCGGTGGCGACACTGTGAAATTTGAAGATAAGAAGCAAGAAGTTGAGCAGGAAATCCGCATGAATGCCCGTACAGAACTGGTAAAAAGTCTGCGCGATAAGGCTCAAGTCAAAGTCGACGATGAAGTCCTTGGTAAAATGCAGCTCTAATTTTTCGATCAGAACCAAACCCCTGCTCGTTTTGAGTGGGGGTTTTTTTATTCGGAATGTGAATTGTTAGGGAAGAGTGACCGGCGGAAACTATGCACACTTTCAGGTCTATCATTGGATATATCGATTCATTGATGCGGGACTTGGAGTCACTATTGAAAACTTCACAAAGAACTTGAATCACCTTTGTGGTGGGACCGATCGCCTCGGGGAAAACTACAACTACTCACTACTAAATCTTCCGAATCCGAAACAGCGACCCATCATCCGTAGCATACCAAAGCTCACCATCTGGACCCTGCTCCA
The DNA here is from genome assembly GCA_041737755.1 of Oligoflexus sp. GTDB lineage: Bacteria > Bdellovibrionota_B > Oligoflexia > Oligoflexales > Oligoflexaceae > Oligoflexus. Next base: position 1,808 of record JBGSRE010000633.1, on the reverse strand, counting down.
CTTCACGAACTCGCAAGCTTTCTTTTTCAAAAAGTCTTTCCTCCGCAATCATCTTCTTATCCTTAAATTCAGTAAGATTCACATGAGTCCTAGCCAAGGCCCCGCTGATGATCAAACCTTTCCAAGCTGGAAACTGATTGCCACTATAAGCAAGCATACCGCACGGACCAATGGAAGGAGTCCATTGATGCAGAGGGGGTTCCATACCTTCAACAAAGGTTTTACCAATCGTGGGACCCCAGTACTCCTTGCCGAAGGTGGCTCGTGGCCAACCATAATTTACGCCCTTTTTAATAAGATTGATTTCATCCCCACCTCGAGGTCCATGCTCGTGCGACCAGATTTCACCCGTTACGGGATGCTTGATCAAACCCTGGGGATTCCTGTGACCATAGCTGTATATTTCAGGAAGAGCATCTTTTCGGTTCAGAAAGGGATTGTCGGGATGCGGCTTGCCATCAGCAGTGAGATGGAGAATCTTGCCCAGGTGATTGCCAAGGTTCTGAGCATTCTCCCGCTCCCCGCGATCGCCCACACTGAGCCAAAGAGAATTGGCCGAATCAGCGATGATCCTTCCCGCGAAATGCTCTCCCTTGCTTGTGCTGCCTTTGGCAACAAAGATCTCCTTCACCTCCTTGAGCACTTTTCCATCCAGCACAGCCACCGCTAGAGCCGTCGTATAGCCTGATTCAACTGCTTTGCTATAGCTAAGATAAAGTTTTCGATCACGCTTAAAATCAGGCGAAAGAGCGATATCCAAAAGTCCACCCTGGCCATGTACCGCCACTTGAGGGACTCCTGAAATCTCGGTAAAAATCTTCTTAAGCGGATCAAAGCTGCGAAGTTTTCCAGTTTTAATGGTCATAAGTATTTCGCCATTCGGCAAAAAAACCATCGCCCAAATGGGACCCACCTGTTCCGCCATGAGTTCCCTTTGGAGTTTCATACCCCGAGATTCAAATGACGAAGTCTTGGCTTGTGAAAATGCCTGAAGAGCAAGACTGAAGCTGACGAGTATCGTAAGAAAGATCTGCATGGACTCATCTCCTAACTTGTCCTCTGGCACGTTACCTCTTTGCCAAGGATTTCGTCAATCCGATGAGTCTTTTGCGGATGAGTTGGAAGCGCTCATGTCACATTGCGTAGTAGCGGAAATCCCAATTCAACTCACTGGTATCCACCCGGCCGGAGGTCCAACGCAGACTAAGAAGGTTGATACCTGGCGGTGAATCAAAGAGGATATCCAGCTTGCCATCCTGAAAATTGCCCGCCGGCAGTGCCTGGCCGTTTAACTGAATTTCTACCGTCGCATCACCCTTCAGGATATCCTGGGTCTCGACCCGCAGATGGGTTTTTTTACCGAGGAATGCTGAGCCCGAATCACGCCCATCCAGTAGCATTCGATAGAACCCACGGACTTGCCCCCAACTCAAGTCAGCCAGGGGAAAGAAACGGATGTCGTAGGAATTGCGCGGCTTGTCTCGAAAAGGGTCCTCAGGGTTAAAGCCGACCGATTCAGCCCAGAGTTTCGTCACCTCAACGTTGCTCAAGAAGGGATTGCCTCGAGAATTATCACCGGAAGGAACATCTGGCTCAAAAGGCATCCAAATAAAATCGGGATGAAAGGTTCGCGAAGCGCCCATCCACTCTCCACCGATCACCTGACCTTTGTCATCCAATTCTAGGATGTATTCGTAGCTAATACGAGTCGCTTCGGGTTTCGAGCCCGCCCCGACTCTGTCAAAGGTGGCGTTGCGATAGGACACATTGAGATTAATCTTGATGAAAGAACGAGCTCTCGGATTAAA
>JBGSRE010000579.1:0-8457 GCA_041737755.1 Oligoflexus sp. | reverse complement strand
GGGTGGGCATTGGAAGCCTCTCTCTCTTTTGCATTGAGCTAAGCCTATAATAAAGAACGGCTAATAATAAAAGTAGAGTCCGCTAGCCCGGGCAGACGATAGCGAACAGGGGTCACGGCGTTCCCCGTGATAACCCGATTGATCGAAGGAGTGAAGTCATGGAGCCGCTAAAAAAACTGCAGGAAATGCGTCGACGCACTGGCAGTGCTCAAACCAAAGGTTTAGCCGACAGTGTGATCGAGTCGTTTTTGAAAACCGACCGGCTGCTGGCATTAGCCATTGATGCTGGTTATCAGGAATTCCTCAAGTTGCAGGAGGAATTCGGCGCCAAGCTTCAGCTCAGCGAATTAGAATTGATCGATTTCATCCAAAGTGACTTTGTGAACTTCTATGAAGCCGACGCGGTCAATCCCTACATTTCTCTCGCCGCGGAAGGTCCTTGGGTCATTACCGTGCATGGCGCAGTCCTTCATGATTCCGGTGGATACGGGATGATGGGCTTCGGTCAATCGCCGCAGAAGGTTCTGAACGCCATGTGCCAGCACCAGGTGATGGCCAATGTCATGACTGCCAACTTTAGTCAAAAACGTTTAACAGATCGCCTCAGTCGCGAGATCGGTCATAATCGTGCTGATAAAAAATCACCCTTCAATCGATATCTTTGCCTGAACAGCGGTTCGGAGTCTGTGACTGTGGCGGCTCGAATTGCCGATGTGAATGCCAAGATGATGACCGATCCGGGCGGCCGCTATGCAGGTCGCAAGATCAGCTTTCTGTCCTTGAAAGGCAGCTTTCATGGCCGAACCGAACGTCCCGCCCAGGCGTCTGACTCCTCGGCGAAGGGCTATCAAAAGCTGGCCACCTTTCGTGAACAAAAACTGGTCACAGTGGAAGTAAATAATCTCGAAGAGCTTCGTGCTGCTTTCGCTGATGCTGATAAGAAAGGCATCTTTTTTGAATTGATGTTGATAGAGCCGGTGATGGGCGAAGGCAATCCTGGGATCGCCATTACTCGGGCTTTTTACGATGAAGCGCGGCGGCTGACTCGTGCTCACGGTGGGCTGCTGATGGTGGACTCTATCCAGGCCGGGCTGCGTGCCCAAGGCTGTTTGAGCATTTGTGATTACCCCGGATTTGAAAACTGCGAAGCACCGGATATGGAAACCTACTCCAAGGCCGTCAACGCTGGACAGTACCCCCTGTCGATTCTGTCGATGAATCAAACTGCTGCCGATTTGTATGTACGCGGCATCTATGGCAACACGATGACGACCAATCCAAGAGCTTTGGATGTGGCCTGTGCGGTGTTGGATTCCATCACACCGGAGCTGCGCAAGAATATTCGCGAACGTGGCAAAGAATTCTTGCAGCGCTTTGAGCAGCTACGGGCAGAATTCCCCGAAGTGGTCACGGATGTGACTGGCACTGGTCTGCTTTGTGCCCTGCATTTGAACCCCGACGGCTACAAAGTTGTTGGCAAACATGCTGTAGAAACATGGCTACGCGAGCAAGGGATTGGGGTGATTCATGGTGGCAAGAACGCTTTGCGTTTTACCCCGCATTTCGGCATCAATTCTGTAGAAATCGATCTGATCATTCACAAGCTTCGTGAAGCTTTGCAGCGCGGACCAGTCTACAAGTAAGCGCTATACATTGATGCGAACAAGAGCGAAGCTTTTCTTGAGGCTTCGCTTTTTGATTTTTGGTCAATTAATTATTTTTTTTAAAACTATAAGATAAATCAGCAAGCTGCTGGCCCTGCGTGATTCTAGGTTGGGAAAAATTTTCGCTAACCGCTATCATTTTATCATATATAATTGTTTCTTTTTGAATGCTGCCGTTAAGCCGAGGTTCCGTATGATCCTGCGCTTCATGCTTCTGCTCATTATCGCTAGCTTAGGCTGGCCAACCCCTGCAACTGCTGCGGAGCCGATGGCCTTGATTCAGGGGCAAATGGATACCAGTGCCTGGAACCTTGATGAGCAGGCCAACCTCAGACTGGAAGGGGAATGGCGGTTCTATCCGGATCGCTTTCTTGCTGTGGAAGATATGCTGCAAATTGATCAGCTCCCCTTCATTACATTGAAGATGCCGGGGCAAAGTTGGGAAGAGGCTGGTTATAGGAATCAGGGTTATGGAACCTTGGCTATCTCCATTCGCAATTTACCCGCAGTTCGACTCGGCATTTTCTTCGATCAGTTTTTCGGTAGTCATCGCAGCTTTCTCGCCACTCAGAAGGGTGAGAGCTGGCGGGTGCAGCCCGTAACCAATGTTGGCAAAGTCGGCATCGATAAGAAATCCAGCATTCCCCAATCAAAAAAACGCGTGGGCAGCTTTCCCGGAGGGATCCGGGATGCCTGGATTTTGGTACACGTGAGTGAATTCACCCTGAACGCCACCTATCGATCGATTCCATCGCTCGGCAAATACTCGCCTATGATGCGCAAAGAGATCACGGTGGAACGCTGGGAAGCGTTTTTTGTCCTCGGTGCTTTCTTCATGCTGATGGTATCGAATCTTGCGCTCTTTTGGCAAAGAAGGGACGATCTTGGAAGTCTCTATATGGCCTGTTTTGCGCTGGTGATGGGCTTGCGTTTTGTCTCGACTGAAGGCCTTTGGTCCGAGCTGTTCGTAGCGCCTCATACCCCGCTCTATTTGTTTTCCCTGTTAAATATTCTTATGGATTTGCCGCTGGGTCTGCTCTGTATCATGCTTTTTTTACAGCATAGCTTTCCCAAATATATATTCAAATGGATGGTTCGCTCCATCCAAGCTTTTATTTTAGTTTGCCTCGTCATCACGTTTGGCGCCTTTCCCAATGTGCCCCAAATCCTAATGCTGCTCGTCAACCTGATCTTTCTCGTGGTCCCACCCATGCTGATGGTGCAAACTGTGCGAGCAGCTTGGAAAGGTCAAAGAGGGGCCGGTCTTTCCGCAATGGGCTTGGGCATCATGATCCTGGCCATGCTGAATGATATTCTTGTCGGCGTCTCCAACCTTTATCAGGGACCTTATCTCGGGCAGTATGGAATGCTGGCCTTTATCCTGACTCAGTCACAGGTGGTCGGAAAAAACTTTGCCCATGCTTTCAGAACGGCCGCGCGACTGACGAGAGAATTGCGCGGAGAAGTAGAACGCCAAACGCGGGACGCCAAAACTATCCTTCGCAGTGTCCAGCAGGGCCTGATGACGATCAACGCCGATGGCACGATTAATGATGATTATTCGCGTTTTGTGACCCATATTCTGAACGAAAAAACGCCAGAAAAGCAAAATATTCGAAAGCTCTTCTTGGATCGTAGTGATCTGACGCGTGAAGCCAAAGATATGACGATGACGATTCTGGAAACAAGTGTCGGGGAAGATGCCATGAACTTCGACACCAACGCTGGCAACCTGCCTGTTTCGATGCGCTTTGAAGGCAGTCGAATCCTGGAACTCGATTGGCAGCCGGTCGTGAATGAAAAGACTGAGCTGGTAGAAAAAATCCTGCTCGCCATCAAAGACGTCACGACACTGAAAGTCCTTGAAGCCAAGAATCAAAAGACCCAGAGAGAAATCGATATCATTACCAAGCTCCTGGAAATATCCACCGAGCGATTCATGCTCTTTTATAAAACAAGCCGAGAATTGCTCGATGAAAGTCGCCGTATGGCGGGACAGACCACGGGCAATAATCCAGAAACACTGCGCCTGCTCTTTGTCAATATGCATACGATCAAGGGCGCAGCGCGGACCTATCATTTCTCTGAAATTACTAACTCTGCTCATGAATGCGAACAGTACTATGCAGAAGTTCAGCGCGGCGAGTTGGAGTGGGATCGACAAAAAGCACTCAGTCTGCTAGCTGATGTCGAAGCGCCCGTGGATGAATATTTTTCCATTAACCGTTATAAGCTGAAACGTGAACCAGAAGAAAATATGGCAAGAATCGATTTGAAACTGGTGCGTGATCACATTCTGGACTTGCAAAAAATGGGGGGCATGGATCTTCATTCGGACTTGATGCCATTTATGACACGCGTTAAGGATACCTTCTTTAATATCTACTACTCGGATGCTCGGAGCTTTTTTGAAGAGATGACCGCGAAACTCCCTTCCCTTGCGCAAGAGCTTGGCAAGGAAGCACCCCTCGTCCTGGTGCGTGGGGCCAATGTTGGTTTTACCGTGGATGGAGCGGAGATTTTGCGCCGGACCTTTGTCCACTTGCTACGCAATGCAATGGATCATGGACTTGAAACTCCCGGAGATCGTCGTTCGAAAGGCAAGAGTCCGGCTGGCGTGATTTATATTGATATGCGTAAGCACCCGGACGGCTACTTGGAAATCGATCTGAGCGATGACGGTGCTGGCTTGAAGCTCGATCGGATCTATGAAAAGGCCAAGAATATGCGTCTTTTTCCAGATGATCGGCATCCGACTGTCGATGAAGTTGCCGACTTTATCTTTATTCCTGGCTTTTCAACAGCCGCGAATGTTTCGGAGATATCCGGCCGCGGGGTTGGAATGGACGCGGTTCGTAAGGTTTTGGCAGATGTGGGGGGGCGGATTTTTATTCAATTGAAAGAACATCCCACGGAACTCAAATCGGTGCCATTTGTCTTTCGCATGTTCCTACCGCATGAACATTGGGCCGAGTTGAATAGTTCGCCTGGCTCTGATGCATCGGGTTCAGCGGCTTGAAGAACTTCATTTTTTGCGGTTTCAAGGCCGCTCTTTATCATCGGCTTTTAAAGCGGTGTAGATATTCATTGCCAGCTTTTCACTCACTCCTTTGACGTTAAGCAGGCGTTCAAGACTGCTTGACCTCAACGATTCGATACTGCCAAACTCCTGCAAAAGTCGTGTCTTGAGTGTCGGTCCTAGGCCGACAATGTCATCCAAAATCGAAGCATGGGAAACTTTTTGCCTCTTCTTGCGATGATAGGTGATGGCAAAGCGGTGAGCTTCATCGCGAATTCGTGTGACAAGACGAAAGACAGGTGTGCCTTCTTCCAGTTCAATGGGATCCTCGCGATCGGGCAGGACCAGCCGTTCTTTCGAGTAGCGTAGGGATTCACTGTCATCCCGTGGACCTTGGTCGGCTCGGCTTTTCGCCAATCCTACCAAAGGCAAACCCAGTTGAGGATAACGCTGAAGCACTTCTACGGCGGCACGCACTTGAGGACGGCCGCCATCAATGATCATAAGATCGGGCAGATCATCATCACGCAGGCCCCGCTCCAGTCGTCTTTCCATGACCTCACGAATGCTGGCAAAATCATCAGGCCCACCGACCACGGTTTTGATTTCATAGCGGCGATAGAAGTTTTTTGCTGGCTTGCCATCGATGAAGCAGACATCCGAGGCGACAATGGCAGTGCCGTGCAGATTGGAAATGTCGATGCATTCGATGCGCTGAGGAATACTGCTTAACTCCAGTGTTTCCTGCAGCAACTGCAGAGCCACCTGGTTCTGATCACTCAGTCGGTGTCTTTGATCCAGCTGATGCTGCGCATTTTTCTCGGCCAGCTCCAGCAGATCTTTTTCCTCCTGAGACTGGACGCGGCGAATCTGTGTCTGGGTGTCTTGATGCTGGCAGATGACCTGGGCCAGCTCTTGGGTCAGCTCTTCATCGCTTCGCACCAGGATCACGCTTGGGACCTGGCGTTGTCCGTAGTATTGTAAAATAAACGAAGCGAGAGCCTCCTGGGTCGTTTCAGCAGAATCTTTCACTAAAAAGGCATCGCCGCCAAGCAGTGCTCGGCCACGAACACTGCTGAGCTGAAAAGAAAGAAAGCCATTGCCTTCGACGACTCCAATGCAGTCAGCGTCAATCGTTTGATCAAGAATAGCGATCTGATGCTGGGTGATGTGTTCGATCGCTCGCATCTGATCTCGAAACTGGGCGGCCTGCTCATACTTTTCAGCCTTGGCCGCTTCCTTCATTTTGCTGTCCAGCGTCTTCATGAGCGCCTTGATCTGGCCTTCCAGTAGAGCCACCGCTCCGCGCATAATGCTCAGATAGAGGTCGCGATCGACTTCGATCGTGCACGGGCCCAAACACATTTTCATATGATAGTAATTGCAGGGGCGAGTCGCTGCTTTGAACTCATAGGGAGAGCAGCGAACCAGGGGAAAGATTCGAAACACCTGCTTGAGCAGCATGGTGAGTCGGGAGGAGCTGCCGAATGGACCAATATAGTGGGCCCCATCCTCCTTGCGTCGCCGAACTTTTTCCAAGCGAGGCCAGGGATCATCAAAGTGGACACGAAGATAAGGATATTCCTTGTCGTCCCGCAAAAGAATATTGAAACGTGGTGCGTGATGGCGAATCAGTGTTCGTTCCAGCAGCAAGGCTTCCACTTCAGTTTTGGTCAGCATCATATCGAAATCGCATATTTCTGCGACTAAAGCTCGGGTTTTGTAACTGTGCTGACCTGCGCTGTGAAAATAGCTGGAAACTCGGTTCTTCAGGTTTTTGGCTTTGCCGACATAGATGATCGATCCCTTGTGATCCTTCATCAAATAAACGCCAGAATCCTGCGGCAGTTGCTTGAGTTTTTCGCTGACTAGACTCATTTTTCCGATCCCGTTTCGTCCATATACACAAGCAGGGCGTCTTTCAGTGCAGCTACTGTATCACGAAGCTCGGCAGCCTTTTCAAATTCCAGTTCTGCCGCCGCCTTCTGCATCTCTTTTTGCTTGCGCATGATAAGCTTTTCCAGCTCTTTTACGGATTTAACTTTATGCTCACTGAGCAATTTGTCTGCAGCGACTTTGGGTCGATGATGATCGTCACTGCTCAGACCATAGATTTCGCGCAAACTTTGCTGCATTTCTTTTTGAATGCTCTGCGGCGTGATTCCATGCTTGGTATTATAGTCTTCTTGGATAGTGCGACGGCGATCGGTTTCATCGATACACTGTCGCATGGCATCGGTCATGCGATCTGCAAAGAAGATGACTCGGCCGTTGACGTGACGCGCGGCACGCCCCACAGTTTGGATCAAAGAAGAGCGGGAACGGAGGAAGCCTTCCTTATCCGCATCCATGATGGCCACCAGCTGCACTTCTGGTAAATCCAAACCCTCGCGCAAGAGGTTGATACCGATCAGAACATCGATATTGCCTTTGCGGAGGTCGCGCAGAATTTCGCTCCTCTCCAGACTGTCGATGTCCGAGTGGAGATACTTGACCTTAATCCCAAGATCTCGATAGTAGGTGGTGAGATCCTCAGCCATGCGTTTGGTGAGCGTGGTGATCAGGGTTCGACCGCCCACCAGAGTGTTCTTTCTGATCTCATCCAGAAGTTCGTCGACTTGATTGGTGATAGGCCTGATCTCAATTCTCGGATCGACCAATCCTGTCGGTCGAATGATCTGTTCAGAATAGTGGCCGTTGGTTTGCTCCATTTCAAATTTGCCAGGCGTTGCCGATACATGGATAATTTTATCGGTGCGTTCTAAAAATTCATCAAATTTCAGGGGTCGATTATCCAGGGCCGCAGGCAATCGAAAGCCATAATTTACAAGGTTTTCTTTACGCGCACGGTCCCCTCGGTACATCGCGCCCACCTGGGGAACGGTAATGTGACTTTCATCGATAATGGTCAGAAATTCGGTGGGAAAGTAGTCCAAGAGAGTCGGCGGTGGGCTGCCAGGAGTTGAGCCGGTCAAATAACGGGAATAGTTTTCAATTCCTGGACAAAAGCCGAGTTCTTCTAGCAGTTCGACATCATGCATCGTGCGTTGTTCAAGGCGCTGGTATTCGACTAATTTGCCTTGGTCTTTCAATTCGCGCAAACGGCTGCCCAAGTCGGTGAGAATCTCGCGGACGATCGCCTTCATATCATCCCGTTCGGTGACGTAATGGGAATTGGGATAGATTGAGAGCGAATCGTAGGACTTGATCTTCTTGCCAGTCAAAACGTCAAAAAGTGCGATGGATTCAATCTCATCACCAAAAAACTCGATACGCAGTCCCTGATCTTTTTGACTGGAAGGGAGAACATCGACAACGTCGCCCCGAACTCGAAAGGTTCCGCGTTGCAGGGCGGTGTCATTTCGTGTGTACTGGATATCGATGAGACTCCGCAAAAAAGTATTGCGAGCCAGTTGCTCACCTCTTTTAATATTCACCACAAGATTGGCGTAGGTTTGGGGCGAACCCAGACCGTAGATGCAGCTGACACTGGCTATAATGATGACATCTTTTCTTTCAAAGAGGGCCTGCGTGGCTGCGTGGCGCATCTTGTCGATGTCGTCGTTGATCAGCGCATCCTTAGCTATATAAGTGTCGCTCCCGGGAATGTAGGCCTCGGGTTGGTAGTAGTCATAGTAGCTAATGAAAAATCCGACAGCATTGTTGGGAAAGAGCTGGCGGAACTCGGTAAAGAGCTGCGCAGCGAGCGTCTTGTTAGGGGCCATGATTAAGGTCGGTCTGCCCAGCTTGGCGATGATGTTCGCCATGGTGAAG
>JBGSRE010000564.1:0-10533 GCA_041737755.1 Oligoflexus sp. | reverse complement strand
GTTCCCAGCGAATTTGTTGGGTGACGGTACTGAGTTGCTGGTCCGTAGCTACCAGATTTTCGACTGTAAAGGCACGAAAGCTTGCAAGAAGGTCCAACTGTTTACTGATGGCGAAAGTGAAATTATTGGCGGCATCGCTGCGCCAGGCGATATTCGCCTCGCCAAAGATTTGTGCTTCATTCGCTTGCGCTCCACTGGCATTGAGGGCGCGAAGAAAAAGACTTCCACTCCAGGATGAAAAAGGCAGATAATTCAGACCTAGCTCGGGACCAGTTTGCCTTTGCTTGGCCACGCCCGTTGCCGTAGAACTCAGGTCCTGCCAACCTATACTGCCGTTCATGCGTCCAAATAGCGGAAAAATCATACGGGCTTGAATATCAAGGACACTCTGTTCGGCAAAAAGCTCAGCTGCCGGTGGACTATTCTTCAATTCCAGTTCAGATTTTTGAATGCTTGCCTGCAATCCGCCGCGCGTCCAACGCTGACTCAAGCTTGAACCCCAACTATCGATCTTGCTGAGATTCTGGGTCTGTCCGTCGACAGAGGTCTGCGCTTCTCGATGACTGGCGTCCAGCAAAATATCCAAATTGCGAGTCACTGCAATGCTATCAGAAACTTGGATACCGCCACCCAAGCGATCAATACGGCCTTCATTGGCGGCAAAGCCCACCCCGCTGGTCAGGAGAAATTGTTCTTCCAGCGCGGCAAACCGAATAGCCCTCCAAAATACACTGCCGCCCCCATCCAAGCCGAGAGTGAAACGATGTCGACCAGCGGTCCTTTGCCAGATCCTTTGGCCTTGGACGATGACAAAGCGATCCAAGCTTCGCCCTAGACCCAGAGTCCAGGTGAGGCTCTTAGCATCACTTTGACCTTCATCGTTGCGATTCAAAAGGATGCTGCCATTATCGGTTAAAAAAAAGCTTTGTTCCGCTTGCCCAGGATTCGATCGTTGCCAGCCAAGCCACAGCCCATTGCTATGCTGAAAGGTACCTTGCGACAAGTCAGGCGTTTGAGCCTTAAGAGAAAAAGCCGACAGGGACAGCAGCACTATCCAAAGCCAACTTAAAAAATCGGCTCGCCTGCGCCAGCTATTCAAAGTAGATAACATCGCCACTTTCCAAAGTGATGTTATCGATATACTTTTCACCTGTAAGAATATCTTCGTAGCGGAGCGAGAAGCGCCTCACCTTATTGTTGCCAACCTGCCTTATCAAAACAATGCGACCCGTCGCGAAAGGAGTCGGACCACCGGCTAATGTCATCGCCTGTAGAAAAGTGGTTTCACTCGACAAAGGAATCACTCCGATTCGACCGATTTCTCCAGCAAAGTAGACTGAAAAACTTCGCACCCCCAAAAGTGATGCCGTGACGCGCGGGTTTTTAATCATAGCATCCAAGGCGCTTTCCAATCGTTTCGTCAGTTGGGATGCAGTCATGCCCACGACATTGATCGGGGCGATCAGTGGAAAGGTCAGAATTCCTGCTGGCGACACCGTAAAACGTCCGCTCAATTTATCTTCGCCATAGACGACAATATCGATTTCGTCACCAGGCCCGATCATGAACCCACCTTGCCGGGTAAAAGTCTTACCTGCCTGGAGCTGCGAAATATCTTCAGCTGGAATATGAAAGGCGCAAGAAGCCAGCAGCGGAAGTAAGCCCAGCAGGACTGCCTTGATAAAAGCTCTCATACCACTCACTCCCTTTCTTGATTACGATGGGGGCTTAAGCCTGCCTGACCTTGGTGGGTCAGTGCCACTCCTAAAACGACAAGGCTTTCTTGTTCATCTTCACGATCACCTGGATTTTTTTCGATGAAGGATCGCTCTCCTTCCACGAAAACAAACCAGGATCGATGCACGAAGTACTTAGCTTCAACTCGCAACGAAGCTCCTAGCAATTTTTCAAAGCTTTCAGGATTGTCGTAAAAGCTACGGTTGACTGTGGTCAGTCTCGTTTCCGCCGCCCCTTGCCAAAGTAAGCCATCGCCATAGGCCATCCGCACACCCAAGCCTATTTTTAATTCTCGAGGATAGCTGATGGTATCGGACGCTGGTTTGGGATGCTGACTGAAATCTACCGGAATAAAGAAACCAATCCCCTTGGTGGTTTCCTCGGTGATGAGTTGGCCCAATCGCACTTCACTCTGATAGCTTTCGAAAGGCGCTTCCTGACCATCACGTGACAAGGCTGCAGTCAGTATAAACCGTTGCCAAAGGCTGACTCCAATTTTACCCGTATCGCGCAACAAACCCAGTTCAGCAATGACCAGAGGCTTTTCTATGAGCGCCACGGCTTCTCGCCTGACGCCAGCACCGAGCTGCACACTGTCACCAATTCGAATGAAATTTTCCAATCTGCCCAGGACATTTTGATCCCCAGCTGTGAAGTAGCCCAGGTCAGTCTGTAGCTTCCAGTTCTCGAGGATTTTCCAGGAAGAACTCAGCTGCAGCGAGACCTCCTTTTTTTGCTCCTGTTCCAAGGGATGGCCGAATTCGTGAGCACCCAACTGAATATGCAAAGATCCGAAATAATTGGATTCCAAGCTTCGCCGCCTATAGCCGCGAAGGTCTAGCCAGTCTTTGCCTGCAAAGCTGACCCAAGTATTATGTTCAGCGTCCTCGCCTCTGCCCTGTTTCGGATGGCCTAATTTTTCCATTAAGCTTTCAGCGCGTTCCACCGATTGGCGCAAGTAGGGGCTAAGATCGAACCTTCGCAGTGAAGCAATCCGCAGGAGTGCCGCTTCATCATCACGACTCCAAATTAAGGCATAGAGTCTTTCCACTTCGGATGCTTCATTACCTTCCTGCAAACTGATCAATTGCTGATAGATATTCAAACCATCTTTATACTGTTCAAATCGAATCAGATTCCTGGCCAAAACCTGAATAGCAATAGGATCATCCGCATAACCGCGCTGGCCGATGCGAACCCGATTGGCCAGACCGCTGTAGTCGCCCTGCCAGCTGCGATAGAGGACCTGGATCTTTTCATTGCCTGAACCGGAACTCGGCAGTGACTGGCCAAGCTCACGTATGCTGGCCGATTTTTGCTGCATGGCAAAGACAAAGCTCAGCCAGTAGATGGCGGCCTGTCGGTAGTCCTCACGCGGGCAGGCCAAAATCTGCCGGCCCATGGACTCGGCCCCAGGTCCCAGACTTTGCGCCTGATCCAGAAACTGACCAAAAGCGGTCGCATCACAGCCGCCCTGGGCGAAAGCTTTTTCTGCATGAAAAGGGGCCCAGGAACAAAGAAGCAAGAGCAAGAACAAGGCTTGGGACCGTCTCTGGGATAGCAAGGCTCACTCCTTATTCATAATCATCGCAGGAAGATTGTCCATCCACCTCATCCAACCGACTGCCATTCTCGTCCAAGACGACGCGAATATCCGGAATCCGATCCAGGCGAACAAAACTAAAGCCAAAGGCCTGCAAATCGGGCAGCAGTGCATCCAGCAGTGAGAGCGTCCGGGAGTCTTCGTCATGCAAGGGGATAATTCCCTTTTTAACGCGCACGATTTCGTTGAAGTACTGCTGGGCACAGACTGCAACACTCAGATCAGCCTCCCAACAGGTCGCATCATCGACAAACAATTCACTCGCTACGGTATCGGCAGCGATCGGGCCCACGTACTTACCCAAACCATTTCGATTTAAAAGATCGGCCGTCTCTGCATTGAATTCACCTTGAGGCGCATGAAGCAGAAAAATATCGCCCGTCACATCCGCTGTGATCAAGGCATCCGTTTTTCGAACTTCCAAAACGGGTTCCTTGGAGCGCGTCAAATCCGTGAAGGTATAGCCACCATTGCCAATCAAGTGACCCTGCTGACGCAAAAGACTGAGAGAGTCCGAATGATCCTCGACCGCAGCCCCGCGAACAAAAAAACTGGCTTGAATTCCGCGGGCTTCCAGGAGTGATCCGATTTCAGAAGTCGACGAAGAGGGTCCCCGAAGAAAGGCCAGGGAAATAGAATTGTCCTGCAGCGAGCTGCCATTCCTGGGTTCTGCCCTCAGGTTTTTTGCCTTCAAATCGCAGCTCCCGGTCTCTTTTATCAAACCGCAGCTGCATACACTCACACTGAGGAAAGTCGCAAACATCCATTTCATGAAAACCAAGCTCCTCCAGACAGTTCTCTGCCTGCAACCCGGTTGAACTGTCAAAAATATTGTCAGTGCGCCTTGCCTATCAGTGTAGCAGATGCCTTCCAACCCTTACAAATCATTTATAATTTGAGCCAGTTAACCCTGTAGCCGGGATTGGATAAGCCTTTGCAATACTTTCACTGCCACTCGTCGGTGGTTTCTGGCTGTTCTTATGGGATTGGAGTTGTTATGACGAAGCTGTGGTTGCGATTGAGCCCGATGCTCTTCGGTTGTTTGCTGATGACGGCCTGCCTTGCTCATCCAACGAGCGAATCCAAAAAGAATCCATCGTCGCTGCTGGTCAAAGGCCGCAGTCTGACAAGCACTGGGCTAGCCGCAGGGAAAACCGCGATTTTTATTGAACAGACGCCGGCACCTGAGGCCATCTCAGCCGATGATGGCAGCTTTGAGTTCACCCTGGATGCCGCTCGACTGGAACAATTGCGTCTGCAGTACGGTCTGCAAAAAACCATGCTTCGTCTCTATTTAGTCAATGAATCAGACCACACTGAATCGGCTGTGATCACCAGCTTGAGTAGCCAAGACCGCGGCGAGGTAAGTTTCGCACCCATCCAATTGCAGCCTGAGACTCTCGTCACAGGTCGAGTGTTGATCGGCAAGTCCCAAGAGCTGGTAATGAATGCCCGTGTTAAGCTTGGTCGCAAAGAAGTTTATACCGATGCCGATGGCACATTCTCTGGCTTCATCCCTCAGTTTTACACGACGCCCGTGCTGATTGAGAAAAAGGGTTTTGTACAAACTCTTGGCGTCTGGCTGCCGAGCTTTCTCAATCGGGATTTCCTGCTCGTCGATGAGCTGATGCCCTATGGCAACATCGAAGTGATCCCGAGCCTGAGAAGTCTTGATAAAAAAATGATTTCATTGAACTATTCAGCAACAGGGAACTCGCAATGGATTCGCTTGGCTGCCTCGCCCAATCAATTACTAAAGAGCATCGAACCAACCGCACCTTGGAAGGATCTGACTCAAGAACTCAGCTTTGATCCGAGTTCCACGATTATCTATTATCAATTTGCTGACGCTGAAAAGACCAGACTGAGCCCAGTATTTTCCTATGCTTTACCCTTAACGGAATAGGTCTTATTGAAGGTTCTGATCCATTCCCAATTCCCGTTTGATACCGGGAGAGATATCTCCCGCGCGCCGATTGCCCAGAAAAATAATCGCCAACTGCACCATGTATTTGGCGTTTTCTTCGTTCTGGTTTAAATCTTTTTCGCGGACAAATCGCAAGCCCCAGCAGCCAGAAGTGCTGTCATAGGCAATTTGGTAGGACGTTCCGTATTGGATCCGCTGATCTTCCACCTGCTTGCGAATTAAATTCATACCAATCGAAATATAAGGAATCAAACTCGAACTAAGACCAGCATTGCTCGTCTTGATCCTTTTGAAAAGCAGAGTGTCGGTGATCGGGTCGAGCTCTGGATTTTTTTCCAGGACATAGCTCATGGCCAGTTGCGTGGAAGCTACAGCGGGCAATCCAAGCGAAAAGGCCAGGGAAGTATTAGAATTTTTATAGATATTATAGGTCGACGAAGTCGTCAGACTCACACCACGCCAGTTCACAAGCAGACTGGAGTAAGGTCCTAGCCATGATTCGGGCAAGGAAAAGTAACTGACCTTTTGCTTGCGCACATTATTCGCCTCATTAAGATCAGTAATGATCAACGCTTCGTTTTCGACCTCTGCATTGCGCTTAATTTGTTCCTGTCGCAGTTTTTCCTGTTGATAGTCGAAGCTGATAGACATCGAAAAATTGACCGGCTCCGCGGAATTGACATCGCTCGTTCGATAGCGATTGACGATCCAATCCACGCCCCCATCGGGACGATCGCGAAACAGATTGCCCACGCTGCTGGCCGGCTGATCCTTGACACTCATCAATTCACTCAGCGCCTGCTTTTGCAGATCTTTCAAATCGGATCGCACATCTTTCTGTTCGTCAACAACTTGGCCGGGAATGGTTTCCTGCACACGATCGAAAACCTGCCAACGATGATTCGTGCTCAAGGTCAATCGCTGATGCGGCACCATCATATCCTCATCCCGAATATCACGATCCTCTGCATAGTAGCGTTTGCGATCGGACGGAAAAAAAACCAGAGGAGCTCCATTGCTATCCACAAGCTCTCCGTAAAGGCCATCGCGAACAACGCTCGGCCGCATAGAAAGACTCAAGCCCCAATTCATCATATGGCGAATGTAGCTCGTCCCTTCGCCATTTTCAGGTTCGCGGAACCAGCTGGGCAAAGGACCCAAACCATCCACCGGTAAATTTAAAGCCAGACCTGTCTTCCAACTGCGAATTGTGCTGCCTTTTTCAACCAATCCCCGGTGACTTATCACTCGCAATTCCCCTTCGGTGAATTGATCGACCCGAATGATACTATCCGTGGTCAGTGGTGTGGTCATCTGCATCGCATACCTTTGCCATCCACCTTTACCAAGCTGCAGGGCTTCCTTGGGTCTGACGGAACTGGCAGCTTCCCACTCATCGATGGAAATCGCTTTAGCCTGGACTTCGGCATAAATAGGCACATTAACCCATTGAGGGGGCAACAGGCGGAATAGGCGGGTTTGAATATTAAAATAGGCCGGCATATGCTGTCCCGAATAGCGATCCGTGGACAGCGCATTGTCACCGTAGGATCCACCGATACCGATGAAAAAATCTTTCCCATCGAAATCAAAGCGCGCTTTGGTCGTCGAGAATGCATTGGCATTGGCCTGATTGGCAAAGGCGGTGACGATATCTTCGGGTAGATAGAGATCCTCAATATAGCGATGATCCGAGGTCACTTTTCCAGAGGTCACCAGGGACAGGCGAGGAGCCAAAAAGTAACGACCTTGCCATTCTTGCTTGCCGCGCCAGGAGTTGCCTGGAGGTGAAAGTGTTTCGCGGACCTGACGTTCACAGGCAAGTTTTTCTTCGGCAGGAACGCCGGCACAGGCAGGCTGCTCGAGTAAGTGATACTTAAGGAGTTCTTCCCTTTGACTGCTGAGCTGAAGCCAGGACGTATCACGGATCGTCTCGGCCTGGAAACGGAAACCAGAATTCTTGCGCGCTTCATAGCGAGTTTCCAAGCCGACTCGAGTCCCACGCTTTTGAAAAAGATCGGTCGTTACCGTTGCATCCGCATTCTGTCCCAAATCCATGAACACGGGCTGGCTATAAACAAAACCGTTCTTTTGCGCGCCACTCTGGAAACTAGGCATCAGAAAGCCCGATTGCCGTTTGGCTTTTAAAGGTAGCTTGAAATAAGGTAAATAGAGAATGGGCACACCCTTGATCGTCAGCACGGGATGATGCATATCTACATAGCCTTCCTGCTGGGCCTCGATCCGGTCGGCCTGAAATCCCCAAGCAGGATTCTCATCATCCTCACAGCGGCAGGGCGTGAAGCTCGCGCGATCAACCTCATAGAAGTTGCCATCCCGCCGTCTCAAAGTATCCCCTTCCAGGCGGAAATAAAAGGTCTGGGGCAGGGGAGCAGACGTCGCTTCAGCCCGCGATTTTTTCCAATAGGCACGCCGCCGCTCCAAACGTCGACGACGTTCGGGATCGCGATTGGCCATCATCGGTGGCGACGCCTCCCGGGTGAAACGCTCGCGTTCCAAGAGCCGTGCGTAGGCTGTAATTTGCTCGGACGTCGGTTCTGGATGAGGGGTCCTGCGAAAATCTGTTTTCGCAATGTCTTTACTCTTTTGCAGCTCTCTCAGCCGCTCTTCCTGTGCTGCTTCATAGGCTAATTCTCGGCTTGACTGGCCCAGAATCTGGCGGCTCACTGCATCAACTTTGGAGCTATCGTTGGCCACCAACACGGCTTTTTGAATCGTGAAGTCACCTAATTTCCACTGCATCTGGATGCTTTCGCCAGTAAAAACCTCGTTTTCATGCAGAAGGATCACATGGCCTTCCGCCTCCAGCGTCGTCGTTTTATAGTCGATTTTAATTTTATCGGCAGTGATGACATTGCCTCCCCCGACCAGGACGACATCGCCTTCGAAGACGTATTCTTGGCCATCCTTATCAAAGCCGATGGAGCGAGAGTCATATAGAAAAGAATAATCGGGATCGACATCGAGGGGATCGAGCGTAGGAAGTGGCTTATCCGCTGCACCCAATTCGGGAATCGACTTGGTTTGCGCGGACAATTCCCCAAGGAAGAAGCTCAGGGCTACCACTAGGCTTTTTAAGATTTTGCAAGAAACCTTACCAATCACCGTGAAGAATCCGTTCAAGGCTGATTCCATCTTTTGGAGCGCTATCAAAATGCTGGAGGATTCGCCCCACAGCCAGGACAGATCCACAAACTGCCCAGGGTCCATCGGCTGGTTTCCAGGTCTCCAGACCTTTGCGAAAGGCCTCTTCAAAACTTGTATAGAAGCTCAGATCCCGATGTCTGGGGGCCAAGAGCTCGGGTTGCCAGGCCCGCTCATGGTCGATTCCAAACAGGATGACAGGATGTAAGCGGGAACGCAAGACATCGAGTATGTGGTCCATTTCCTTATCTTTCAGGATACACACCAGACCTGGCATAGTTTCCTGAAAACGATTCCCCTGCAAACCGGCCAGGAAAGTCTGAGCACCATCCGGATTATGACAAACATCGACGATCATCGGCACAAGGCCTTGAGCAGTGGGAATCTGCAGTCTTTGGCTTCGACCATATAAAGTGACCGGGGCCGGCTTCTTGCCCTGACCCAACAAAGGCCAGACGTCCACGAGAGGCTTCCATCCTTGTTCTTCTTGGGCAAGGCAGTGATAAACAGCTGAGGCAATAGCCAGATTCTTGCGCAGAAAAAGCGGCATCTTGGCCAAGAATCCCTGGAGAGACAAGGACAGCTCCGGCAGACCTGGCAGTTTTATTTCTATGGTCTGGCTTTGTTCATCATAGAAGTAATGACGATTGGCTTCAAAGACTGGAACTCCTAACTGTCCTGCACGCTCCAGGATGAATTCCCGATAACCAGGAACGCTGGTAATTTCTCCTGAGTCGCCCCAGAACAGCGGCCGACCTGCTCGCATGATGCCCAACTTCTCCTTTAGGATGCCCAACACATCAGAGCCGAGATACTCCTGATGATCGCGCGAGACACTTACGAGCACGGAAATCATCGGATCGCTCACATTGGTCGCATCCCATCGACCACCGAGGCCCACCTCGAGCACTTGAAAATCAAGCTGGCGTTCGGCAAAGAGTTTAAATCCAAGCAGAGTCGTAATCTCAAAAAAAGAAAGTTCCGCATAGAGTTCATCGGGCAGTTCGTCTTGAAGCTCACGCCAGACGGCAGCGAGAGCTTCATCATCACAAGGATTCTCGCTTAGCTGATAGCGTTCCGAGAAGGCGGCGAGATGAGGCGAAGTAAAAAGCCCGATCTTACGGTCATTGAGAGTCAAGAGGTACCAAAGAAAACCACTGGTGCTTCCTTTGCCGTTGGTACCACCGATTAAAACAGCAGGAATATGGGATGCGGGTCTTTGTAAATATTCAAAGCTGCGCTCGATTCGCTGCAAGCCTGGTTTGATTTGAGTCGATCTTTTAGCAAAAAGGCTATCAAAATCCATGTATTTTTCCTTGCTCAGGCTTAGCTAAGAAGCCGATTATCTTAACAAAGAAGCCTTTTTTCGGGCAGGCCCAAAAGCATTTTTCCCACAAATTACAAACATTTTCCCGTTGCAGAGCGTCAATCCATGCCCTAAGATGATCCGTAACCCCATGAAAAAATAATAGTTGATGGCGGAGACTGCTGGGCCACGGACGGGCATTTTTATAATTGCCATGAGCATCCTAGTGGATCGGAGTCCTACGCGTTAACTTCCAGGCCAGGAAAGGTAGCCGTGATGCTTTGCAAGCGTTGTCCTCATCTGGTTCGACATGGACAGTATGTTCCTGAAAACGGACAGATCGAATTCAAGAATCTCTGCGGACTCGTGATGAAAAAACACATGGCTCCCGATCCGATCATCGAAGATCCGAAAGCCAAGGGTCCAAAGAAAGTCGGGGTCAAAAAACCTCTCAAAAAAGGGGATTTGGAGCCCAACATGGATTGTGTAAACTTTCCGTTCCCCAATGTGTTCGACTACATCGATTGCGCCGTCTATCAAGAGACGTTCAAATCAACGACACGGAAGAATGATGTTATCCCAACTAAAGACTTCCAATACTCGGATGTCCTCTCTGGCAATTCCATAACAGATATGGAACTTCTGTAAACTCCCTCAGTTTTCATGGGGATTTAGTTAGTCGCTGGCGCGAAATTGAAAATTTCGCGCCAGCGACTATCCTGAGCGAAGCGAAGGATCTCGTGGAATCAGGTACTTATCGGCGAGATCCTTCGGCGTTTCACTCCGCAGGATAGT
>JBGSRE010000462.1:0-3364 GCA_041737755.1 Oligoflexus sp. | reverse complement strand
CCTCAATGCGATGACATGCGCCGCAAACTCTGCTTTGGTTTTGATGCTGATCATGCCCAAGATTTTGATAGGGTTCGGCAAAGCTTTTGTCAAAGCAAGGTCCCGAAGATTCAGAGTCTCTTGGACTTGGAGATAGCTCTGGGATTGGCCATTCCTGAAGGAACACCGGTTGGGCGGGAGTATAATGGAGAGCCTAGCCGGACTCCGGGCTGGGTTTTGACAGGACAATCAAGCTCGTTGGTCAATCGCTATGTGTCGCCGATCAATCCGCGAGTCATTCTCTTTACGGCGCCTTCCATGGATGACACACCGATTGCGGATTTTGTGCTATTGGGTTTTGTTCGTGGCGATCAATTTGCAGAAGTGATTGCGCGCGAACCAAAATCAGGTCAACTGAAGTTTTTTTTGGTAGCTTTTCAGCAGGATTGTCAGCCCAACAAGCATTGTTCTGTGGGACACCTCCAGTCCGCGGCTATCGAAAAGGATTGGGTTTCCTACACAATTTATGAAGACATTTTTCTCACCAATACAGTCTTTGATTGCACCCACTGCCATCAACCCGAAGGGCCGCAAAGCGAGAAGATATTGCGGATGCAAGAACTTCATCGGCCATGGACCCACTTTTTCAGGAGCGATACTCAAGGTCAGCAGCTGATAGCCCGATTTAAAGACTTTCATGGGGAAACAGAAAGTATAGGCGGTATTCCCGCCGCTCTGATCAGTTCCTCCGATCCTGAAAAATTAGCTAGGCTGCTCAAAGCTAATGGCTATGGATTGCAGCCCAATGAATTTTCTGCTTCGACGATTGCCTTTGAAGTGAGCGAACTCCAAGGTCCAGGCATAACCTGGCAAAAGGGTTGGCAGAAATTTTTGCAGGGTGAGTCCATTGCCTTTCCGTCCTGGTCGGTGGATATTCTGGATGAAGCCCTCTATCAGGATATGAAACAAAATTATCAAGCGCTCAAAACATCTGGTGCGGCGAAGGATCAGTGGCCAGACTTGAGATTGGCAGTCGATGATCGCTTGGGCCCCACAATGGGCACCAGAGCTCCCCGCGAAGCGACAGGCAAAGAGCTCTTGGTGCTGGCCTGTCAGCGTTGTCATAATCAGAAGTTGGAGGTTAATCTGGGTAAATCGCAATTTAAAGCGGACATCACTCGTGAGCAACGCAGCAGTTTTACTGTTAAAAATGCCTTGGAAAGGTTGGAAATACTGAAGCATGACCCAGCCAATCCTTTGGCCATGCCGCCCAGACTCTTCATGGATTTGACCCCTGAAGAAATCGATCGCTTGATGGCCGAACTGAAGAACGAGCTTTGATTCACTCTTCTCTCAGCCATGGTAGGCCAGGGATAAGAAAGCATAATGGAGCCATGAAAAGGTGTAAACTTCGACGTTGTCGGCACCGCCTTCGAGCGTTCTCAGACCACCTCCTCCTTGCCAATGAGGATGAAAGTCGTACATCAAGAGAAGGCCTAAATCTTCGGCCCGACCTTGCGGGGCGGCGGCTGCATCGAGATCGGCAAAAAAATGCCAATCCTTTCCAAGACGCCGCTGATAGGCGGCATGGATGAGCGGCACGAAACCGACATTGCTGAAGCTGGTTTGGGTATCAGATTGCTTCAGTTCGATCTTTGCATCACGGATCTTTCCTGTCACACCAAGATGCCAGCTAGCGTAAGCATCTTGAGCAATAAGATAGGCCCAACTGACCCGATACGAGCTGAACTGATAGCTTCCACGGGTGGCTTTTTGAGCCTGAAAAAACTTGCCGTTAAACGACACATCCTCGTCGAGTTCCCCCTTCAAATTCAAATTCAAAGGAGCATAGAGAAAACGAATACGGTGGCTTTGAGCAAAATCATAGCGCCCTTCGAGACGATAGAAAGGCAAAGAAGATCCCTTGTCCAGGCTCGTCAGATCGAATTTGGTACCTTCGTTTCCGGGAATGGCGGCGTCGTTGAGTTGCTGCCAGACAAGTCCTCCATCCAAACGCAAATAAAGTGCAGGCGAAATATCCATCTTCGGTTCTGTTGCGGCGTCATTGGCCCACATCGAATATGGCCAAGTTGCTAAGATAGACAGCAGAGCGGTCAAGAGATTCAAACGTAGCAGCAAATTTTTCATTTCGACTCCCTTATTCCCCAAGCATAGCCCATCTTAACTCCTTGGGATCGCGGGATCAAGTTGAACTCACTTGTAACTCTGCACACTTTAGAATTTCTCCCCAACTCTTTGCAAGGGCAGAAAAACTATCATTCAGCTTCGATCAAAGGTGTAACGGGTAGATCGATCAACTCCAATCTTTTTACCTTATTCTCCTCAATGATGAGCTGCTGAAAATGCAGTCGCAAAATCAGATCGGATCATAATTGATTGCCGCAGGTCTTGGACAAAGGTCACCGGTTTTTCACGGAAGTCAAACAGAATTCTCTGTTCCGTACTTTGATCTTGGGCGATTGTGCCCTCGTAGAGTGCTAGGGTGAAAGACCCAGAGCTTCCCTATTAGTACCCTGCTCGAAGTAGCTGACAGACTCCTTGCTGTCGATAGTCACGACCATGCGATCGTAAACATCTGCTGGAATTTTCTCCGTTTTAAGAAGGAGACTGCCGAGACTAGTCCGTAGATCAACTCGAGGATCGAGATCCACCGTAAACGTGTCTGACGCGCTCATCTCCTGATTCTGCCTCACCAGCGCAACCTTACTGATGCGAAAGCCTGCAGCACCTTCTGCCAAGCCTCGGAGAGACAATGTCACGGTCTTTTGCCCCAGGGGAACCTTATCCGGTGGGGTCTTTCCCCCCCCGGGTTTCCTGTATTGACGCCACAGGCTATGAAGGCCAAAGCGAAAAGGAAAGATGAATAGCAGCTCTTTAGTAGAACACCCATGCGACACTCCTGCCTTTTCTATCACCCGAGGATGGGTCAGAAGAAATGCCTGCACATTAATCTGCATGATCTTCGACGCTTCGTTGGAGTACTGGGACGCCACAAACATCAGGTAGGAGCGAAAGGCTTCGACCTCGTGCTTGATTCGTTGGAAGCCTGGTCCATTCACAGCAACCGTCACAGCGCCGATATCCCGATGCTCGGGAGCGAGTCAATGGCTCCCAGGCAGAGATCGCCTTTGTTGATATCCATGCGAAAAACACATTGCCCGCTTAGAGTTGAGCCTCAGCAATCCTCGCGCAATCTATTGCGTCAATGTCTCAGCTGGCAAAGTCATCAATCGCCTCGAAATCCGCCATGCCTGTCAGGCTAAAATCGGAGTCTTGGACATTGAAGCAGGTCGTCGTGCCAGCAATGTGAATATCGGCAGCTGCTATTGATCAATTGCCACGGGGCTGACAAAGTGTCAGCCCC
>JBGSRE010000438.1:0-2512 GCA_041737755.1 Oligoflexus sp. | reverse complement strand
TGAAAAGGCGAATGGGCTATTTGCCGCAAAACTTAGATTTGCCTCGATGGGTGAGTGGTTTTGATATCATTACTTATGCCATGAAATTGCATGGCATGAATCCTATCAATATCGAACGCGAACGCATTCTTGCCTATTGGGACTGCTCGAGTTTCGCCCATAAACCTCTGGCTGCCTGCTCGTATGGAATGCAAAAGCGTATTGCACTGGCTTTGGCGTCGATGCATCAGCCCGACCTGCTGATTCTAGACGAGCCCTTTTCCGGCCTGGATCTCTTTCATATAAGGGCTCTGGAAAATCTCCTGGCGGCGAGAAGTGGCAAACAATTAACCATAGTCAGCACGCACGTAGCTGCCTATGCAGCCAAGCTCAGCAACAAAGCCGCAACCATGAGGGATGGTCAAGTCAATAGGCTCGAAGGCTGGCCCCAAGCCGACTTTATGACTCGTATCGCCCTGATGGAGGAACAATTCTTTGTTCCTGGACCCGAGGTAAAAGCATGATCAGTTTGAGTTTTCGACGGTTCACCCGCCTCTTTGTTGTGGAACTCTGGCCTTGGTATTTAGGTGGGACACTTTTTCTGGCCGTCACCAATATCATCACCTTGGAAATCCCCCAGTTGGCCAAGGAGATCGTCAATGCCCTCCAGCACAATCAGGCTTTGACCGGCGACGGCCACTTGTCACGCCTCGCTCTGGCGATCATCGCACTCGGTCTGACTCAGATCCTCGTGCGCAGCATGTCGCGTATTTTAATATTCTGGCCAGGACGCAAAATCGAGGCCAGTTCCAAGTCCTACCTTTTTAAGCGGACCTTGCACCTCCCCCAGATATTTTACGATCGCTTTGGAATGGGGGATCTTATTTCCCGCCTTTCCAATGATTTGGGTCAACTCCGGATCTTCTTCGCTTTCGCTGTGCTGCAGATCCTAAACCTCGGTTTTATCGGGGTATTTACCCTCTATAAAATGCTCAGCGTCCACCCGCAACTCACCATGATCTCACTCTCACCCATTCTTTTTATGCTGGTAGCTGCTCGCTATGTCATGCCCCAGTTGGGTCGATTTACGAAAAAGAACCAGGAAGCCATTGGCACTTTGACAAATCGAGTGACGGAGAGTTTTACCAACATCCATGTGATCCAATCGAATGCCGCAGAGAAAAGCTTCCATAAGCTGATCGACATCGAAAGCCAAAAAGTTTTTGAGACGGACATGAAGGTGTTAGTCCTGCGGACTTTGTTTTTCCCCCTCATCACTAGTCTGACAGGCCTAGCTCAACTCATCGTCCTCTTCATGGGGGGCACGCTGGTTGTTCGCGGTGAATTATCCGTGGGGGATATTCTGGCCTTCAATATTTATCTCTCTTACCTCGCTTTTCCTCTTACTTCGATTGGCATCATCATTGCTATCTACCAGCGTTCTAAATCCGCCTTGGAGAGGCTTGATCCCATGTTTACCGAGCCTTTGGAGGGGCCCCTGTCTGCCGCACATGAGGCGAGCACCTCGTCCCCGATCCTGGAATTTCGTCAGCTTCATTTCCAGTATCCTGACAGTCAATCACCGGTCCTTAGGGATCTGACTTTCTCCGTTCATCCGGGCGAAATGCTGGGCATCTGTGGGCCGGTCGGTTCGGGGAAAAGCTCTCTCTTCAGTTTGATCACCCGCATCTACAATCCCCCTGAGGCCACCGTGTTCTTTCAGGGCCAGGATATCAACGTGTTGAACCCTGAACAGCTGCGGACGCAGATCGGCTATGGCTTGCAAAGGGTGCATCTTTTTTCTGCCAGTATTCGTGAAAATTTGGGCTTTGGCCTAGACCCCAAGCCCACCCAAGCAGAATTGGAACAGGCGGCTCGGGCGGCCCAGATTGATCGGGAAATTCTAGGATTTTCTGAAGGCTGGGACACTCAAATAGGTGAGAAAGGCATTCGCTTATCGGGTGGACAGAAACAGCGCCTGGCTTTGGCCAGACTTTTTCTCAGGCCCTGCAAGGTGCTCCTGCTCGATGATGTTCTCTCCGCAGTCGACAATATAACCGAAGCCAAACTTATCGAGGAGCTCCGCCAACGTCAGGGAACCATGCTGATCTGTTCCCATCGAAGTTCGGTACTGAATCTCTGTGATCGTGTGCTGCTTCTCAAAGAAGGCCAACTGATCGATGCAGGCAAATTCCAGGACCTGATCCGCCGCCATCCCGAGCTCCAAGAGGAAATTCATGACGAATCAAGCCCTGAAACAGTTTAAAAAACTGACTGCTGATTTCAGCGAACTGCGCAAACTTTGGCCTTATTTGGCCCAACACAAAAGCATGATCTGGGCAGCCTGCTTTCTGATACCCATCATTTCCTTGCTCCAGATGGGGGTGCCTTTTATTTTGAAACGCACCATCGATCATGGTGTGTTAGCAGGAAACTTCGACGTCATCGCCAAAGGCGCTCTAGCCTATTTGGCGGTTGTGATCCTTGAATATGCCGCTCGTATTTCGCAGACCCTACTGACCTCGCGCGCCGT
>JBGSRE010000319.1:0-2651 GCA_041737755.1 Oligoflexus sp. | reverse complement strand
TATGAGCCCCGAGCAAGGCATACTTGGTTTCCTTGGCATGATCAAAGAGCTTAGCAGGCTTCCATTTTTCTGTCGTATGGCAAAGGCTGCATTCCTTTTGTTTAAACTTGCCTTTATAAAAATGCACATCATCTTTCATGTGGCACTTATTGCAAGAGTTGACGGTTCCGAAATAGCGGATTTCATTTTGCCTGATGGGCTTGGTGCTTCGTTTATCGACATGGCACTTGACGCAGTCCACCTTCACATGCGCCCCATCCAATTCGAAGCCAGTTTTTGCATGATCAAAGGTCTTCTGATTCACATAGGCCGAATCAAACACTCGTCCCTTGTGATCTTTATGGCAATCAATACAAGCCTTATTATTCATAAGTCCATGAAAGTTGGCTTTGGCTTCGACATTCTTGCGAATCTCTTTATGGCAATCCAGACATTTGCTATTGGGAATACCACCAGCAGGTTCGTGACATTCGAGACAATCCTTGTGTTCTAACTTATCGTGACCGATGATCAGCGGACCTGGCGCCAGCAATTGATTGAGGAGTCCTTCAATTTTTTGCTTGGGCTCCTGACTCGAGGCAGGAGATGCCCACAGGAAGATAAAAATGATGATGTAGCCGAAGGTCCGCACCTTAAAGTTCCTCAAATCGAGCAGGTTTATTACGAGGCGAAGCGACCGACATGGATCCAAAACGATAGCCAAACATCACAAACAGCGCCTTAGCATTGACTTTGCTATCCGATTCAATTTCATAACCCAAAGAGCCTCGAATATTATCCAAAATAAAAATACCGGCATCGACCATGGTCGCACTGCGTTTGTTAAGAGTGCCATCCTCGTAAGTTTCATCTGTGATCGTATGAGAAACACCAATGCTAAAGGTCTTAGCCCAATAATCATAGGCGACTTTGGTGAATTTGTCTTGGCTGATAAAGTTCTGCCGAACACCCAACTGCAGACGCGTGGAACTGGTATCACCTAATATTTTAGGGAACAGTAGCCCCACAGAATATTCCGTTCGAGTTAACCCATCAGCAGCTCGAGTGCCACGACTAGCTCCTAAGTCGACCGAAAAACTTGCTGCGAAGCGATAACGAAGATCCAAATCAAGACTTCGCACGGCACTCGGAGCCAGAGTATCCTGCAGGACTTGTTTAATCAGGTAGTCTTCGGTGTTGGTTTGCTGGAAGTATCCACCTGCGCGGAGACGGTCTGTTTGATAGAAATAGGAAAGATAGCCACGCCTTAAACTGGCTTTGGGTGCAAAATCAAGATGCACCAGACTGCCGAGGCGATGGACCGTATCAAAATTCCAGATCCCCTGCTGATAGTAATAGAGGTGGCTCTGTGAATCGGTCAGATCATAACTGGGTGCCTGCGCCAAGGCATTGGTCAGATAGGTGCTGTCTTCGTAGCCATCCTTCACTTCATAATTGTAGTAAGCACCCGCCTGCGTTGCCGGGACTTCACGCGTATCAGGATCCACATAGAGAGGGGCGATGATATCCTTGGCACCCTGGCCGACAAACAGTCCATAGCGCTTGGACTTGCTTGTCCGATAGCCAGCCTCAATCCCATCATTGGCAATAATGTTAGCCTCCGGCATTGGAAAACGGCCGGCCGTGAAATAGAATCGATTCTTTTCCCAGGGTCTTTGATAGGCAGCGACGCGTAGCTGCTGCCGATCGTAATTGCTGAGCAGCAGATTCTCTCGCTCCAGTTTACCGAAATTATCCCGCTTGTCACGAAAATCGAAGAGAAACCGATCCTCGGCATCGTTGATCTGCTCAATGCTAGACTTTAATTGGGCATTGATGATCTGCTCGTCGTTATTGGTTTCACCTGCTGTCTCTTTTAGGAAGTCACCTTGAAACTCCACCTGGCGGGAAAAGTAGCCGATGCGCGCATCGCCCTTGATCTCGATGGCTAGCAGTGGCTTCCATGTGGTTATTCCGCAAAGAAAGGCCAGGACTGGAAATAATATTCCGCTCTTGACGGAAACCATGGGTTTTCGCAACGATAGCGACTGAATAGGGTCAGGTATGAGCAAGCGCGATTCTCTTGGAGGATTTAGTGATTCATTGAGTGTAGCAGGTCTTATGGGGAAATAAAAAATTAAACATCATAAAAGGCTGCTGGAGCGACCTTTGTCATAAGCAAAAATGAGCTTAGAATGCCTCTATCAATTGACTTTCCACTGGGTCCCAAATCGATGACAGGCGGCGCAGTCGCCACGCAATTGTCCGCTACTGTGAGCCGTAGCATTGAACTTGGCAGATTCTCCAGGCAAGCTGTGACAGCCCAAGCAAGCCGGTGGGGTGGGACTATGAGTATAGGCTTTGGGTTGCCAATTGGGTAAAGCAGCCACATACTGATGACATTCTGAGCACTCTCGACCGAAGCCATGCTTGACCGTTACCAGATCAATCGTCGGTGATAGACGTCGATTTTCATGACAAGCCGCACAAGGATCGGTAAATCGCGCATGGTCGGCTGCCGGACTGGAGTACAGAGTGTTGGTAACACCCGGTTGCTTGACGCCACAGCAGGGCAGAAGAAGGCTGCCCATAAAGCCAACGAATACCAAGAACAGAAGCTTCGACGCGCTCTTGCCAGTCATCTTATGAACTCGCTTTCACGGCTTCACCGT
>JBGSRE010000311.1:0-6551 GCA_041737755.1 Oligoflexus sp. | reverse complement strand
TGTGGTCTGACCCCGCAGTATAAAGGTTTGCAAGATCTGTATACTGAATTCCAAGACCGGGGTTTAGAAATTCTCGGGTTTCCATGTAATCAGTTTGGCGCACAAGAGCCGGGCACGGAAGCGGAAATTAAAGATTTTTGCAGCACTCGCTTTGATGTCTCTTTTCCCATGTTTAGTAAAATCGAAGTAAATGGCGAAAACGCTCATCCACTTTACCAGTATCTTAAAAAAGAAAAGACCGGCAAAGAAGGCAATCCTGACATTGAATGGAACTTCGCTAAGTTCCTGGTCGATTCCACCGGCAAAGTTGTCGAACGTTTTCATGCGCGCACGGAACCGTCCGAAATCAAAAGTCGGATCGTTGAACTCTTGCGGCATTGATTTTCAAGAGGCCACGGCCATCGCATGATCCGGCAGATCCACTTGCAGGAGCGTGCCCTGGCCTTCATCATTGTCCAGCAAAGTCGCTTGCCCGCCCAGTTCCAAACAGACTTCCATCACCGCCGCCAGACCCATGCCTCGGCCACTGCTTAAACTCAACTGCCCAGCAGTAGTCATGCCATCCAAAAAGAAGAGATCGGTCAAGGGACGACCCGCCGCTGGAGTGAATTGCTTTTCTTTCGACAGCTTTTGCAGCTTGGCCCATGGGATACCAATGCCTTGATCGCGAATCAGAATCTGATAGCCTTGCGCCTTTAGTCTTGCATCGATGCGATTTGAATTTGGCCTGATTGCCGATAGAAAAGCCCAAGATTGATATAAATATTACCCGTCATATAGCGCATATTTCGCGATTTGAAATATTCAAGAGCTGTCAGCAGGAGCTTGCGTCCTTCATCCGACTTGCCGACCAAATCATTCCTGGTGTAGATGCTGGCTAAATTATTCAAGATGTCGTGATAGAGAATGCCCTTGGGCAAATCTTTCATCGCCTGCATCGCGCGACTGATCAGTTGAATCGCGTCTTGGGTTTCTTTTTTTCGACCGAAGTAGTAGCCCATATTATTTAAAGCATAGGCTAAAAGTTCAGGGTCCTTGGCTTCTTCGGCCAGAGTAACGCCGCGTTGCAGTTGCTTCAAACTCAGATCAAGCTTGCCATCGTATTCATAGATCACGCCCAGAGTACTGACAGCGTGAACCATGGGCCAAGAGAGCCGCAAATCAGCGGCGATCGTTTCCGCAGCCTGAGCCAAGGCAATGGCCTCTTCGTTTTTTTCGGCAAAGCTGGCAGCTTCGGCACCGATGGCACTGAGGATAGCGATCCGTTCGTCATCCCGACCTTTTTGCAGAGCTTGCAGTTGGGTGCGGACGTCCGAAAGAGTGCGGGCGGGCTCGTTGTAAACCTGCTCCCAGAGTTGAAAAAGTTCTGGGTCGGGACTGCCGCTCGGTTTTATGCTGGTGTTGGCCATGGCATGCGGTGACAATGGAAGGAGGCAGCAAAGAATGAGCATCCGCCCCCAAAAATGGAGGGAAGCGAGGATTTGGCAAATTTTGCAGAATCCATTCATACAGGCAAGTTCCCGGAGTCATTCCAAGCTATTTTCGGCTTTTGAGACTTGCTCATGAGTGTTCATCGCCAAAAGTATAATTGTCCGGTCAAGTGGCAGCGAATCTGGCTAAATCTAGAGAATTGCGCTATAATTTTCGACAAATTGGTAAAAAGGAGTCGACCATGATCCGAGCAATGGCCCTGGCTTTGATGCTGAGTGCCTTGACTGCCTGCACCACCCCTGGTGGAGGCAATAGTGGTTCTGGCAGTGATCGCCTGGAAATGACAGGTCTAGAAGAGATGTCTCTCGAATATATCAAAACCAAATGGGGTGATCCGGATACCAATGTGCCCAAGGGCGAGGGTCGCGTCGTCCATTACAAAAATATCCAAAGCCGCGATGAGGATCCTGTCACGCGAAAGGTGACCTTGAAAAGCTGTGTCGTTCGTTTGGATCTCACCAAGGACCAGTTGGTAAAGAACTGGGAGTATGAAAACTGTCGAATAATCCCTTCCGGCAAGTAAAGCAAACAGGACATGAGGAGAAGAATAAAAGGATTAAGTCCCCGGCTTAGGTCTGGGGACTTTTTTGGTTTTCTATTTGCTGGCAGTTTCGGGAGCTCCCTGGGCAATCCAGGTCCTGAGCAAAGCGATCAGACTTTTGCTCAGTGTATCACCTTGAGGCATGCGTGTGCTGTCGACAGTAGAACTCTGGATTTCATCGATGTTTGACTTGACCGCTGCATAGCTTTCCAAATTAACCGAACCTCTATTGCCGCCCGCCTGGGAATGACAGCCGACGCAGCTTGGTTCCAGTATCTGGGATTGAATATCGGCAAAAGAAATGGCTGTGTCGGGGGCAATGACTACATCCGGTTCCGTACTAGTGTTTTTTTCATCTTTGAAATTACAGGCACTCATCGGCAGGGTAAAACAAAAGAGACCCATGATAAGACTGGTGCGGTGGAGTTTTGCATTTCTTGAAGTCATGGACATCCTCATGGGCAGGGGCGCATCCCGATTGAACTGTCAAAACGATGGGATCAACGCCGCGCTTGATTATCTTCGTTCCTGGTTAAACTGCATACGGCTGCCTCATGCAAGTTGAATTTCGTGAAGTTCTCGCCGGGCCTGAAGTGGGCCGAATGCAGGCTGTCGGCTGGGTTCGACAGTTCGGCCGCAGCGTGGGAGCGAGGCCGTACGAAGCCGGCAGAAAAGCCTTTCCAAATAAAATTGATAATGATAATAAATATCATAAATAGAGCTCGTTTGGTTTGAGCGGGAAGACCATCTTGTGATGAAATCATTTCGCGGGTGCTCTCAATCTTTCTTCTCATCCTGATCGTTTGTTCGAGTCTTTTGTTGCGATCGTTTTCAAAGATGGTCTGGAGTTTTTCTTCAGACCATCTCTTTATCAGCTGACTCCGCCTCGCTACAGGGCATGTATGATCTGCACTTCACGTCTACATTATTTTTCCAAGACGAATTCAACCAGCTTATTTTCCATATGGACAAGCGTCTACGAGAGCATTAGATATGCATCGTGACCTGAATTTTTCTTCGCAAGTATTCGGCAACAGCAAGTGGGAGGAACCTATGCAATCTTATCTTCGAAGTGGCATCATCGGTGGAGCTTTGCTCATCTCTGGAGTTTCATGGGCTGGTCCCGTCGTCGAGTGCAGAGTTCCTTTTAAATTTGATAGCTCTGTGGTGAGTCGTTCAGCAGTCGACAGCTGTGTAAAAATTTTGGAATTGACAGCGAAGAATTCCAAGGAAGAGTTGGAAATCGTGGCTTCGGCGACCCCTGAAGGGACAGCCGCTTATAACGATGCTCTTTCACAAAGGCGAGCCTCGAGCTTGCAAACGGCTTTGCTTGAAAGAGTCCCCGGGCTTAAAACTCGAACCAGAGCGATGGGCGAAATTCCGCATGATGGACTGATCGCCAGGATTGTGACCGAAGTGCAGGATCAAGCCGTGGCTTTGAATCAGGAAGCACGTGATGTCCAAAGAGAAACTGTTCGGCGGGAAGATCTCACGGCATCTATTGGCATCAGCGACGCTATGACGAAAACAGCCGCCGAACCAAGTGGTCGTTGGCGAGTTGGTCCTCGTTTAGGTCGAGACCATACTCGAGTGGAAGATAAGATTGATTACCTGTCACCCGGTATCGATGTTGCTTATGTCCCGCTCACCAATACTCCCAATCTGCGAGTGGAAGTCGGTGCCATTGGCAACGTCTACCTCGAAGGTGATTCGCAGCGTATGAACTCCATCCACTTTGCGCCCATGGTTGGCTACCAGAGTTTGACGGGTATGATCGCGGGTGTGCGCGGGCTGGTCGGGATTGTTAACAGCGATGTTTCCAATGATCGTCTGGATGATGCTGGTCTTGAACTTCGTTTGGGACGTGAAACACGAAATTGGTCGGCATTCTTGGGTGTTGGACAAACTAATGTGATGGACCGTATCGGTCTTGATTTAGGCTATCGCTTCTAAACCAAGACGAAGAGACAAAAATCGTAGCGTCGGTAGCCTCTCGGGGTGCCGACGCTTTTTTCAGTTTGCAGGACGCAGTGATTGATTCATAAAGTCCTGAGCAAGATAAATTCTTAGGGTCGAGATCGCTTAAGTACCCAGCCCAATGAGACTTATCAGAATACAGGCATAGGTGTTTAAACTCACGACATACTCACTCGATAAGTTCCCCCACACTATTCTCTGTTATTTCATCAGGACAGGTCAGGCTTAAAATGAGCTCGCCTGCCTTCAAGCACGTTCTTTTTATGGACCCTGATTTTTTCTAGACTTATCCTTCTCAAAAGATTACTACGTCAATGCTATCAGTCAAGCTTAGGCCTCTGATTTGCAAAGCTGTTTCCCTGGTGGGCGGAGGACGCGATTTTGTGAGCCCTGCAATATATCCAGCATTGCTTTGTCTAGGATTCTTTGTTTGAATCGTGTTTTGGAATTTCAGGAGAAAAATATGCCGAAAATCTTGATCCTCTTGGGACTTATGATCTTTGTTGCAGCTTGCGACAAGCAAAAAGATGAGTCAAATCCAGTTCAACCCGTGGCTGATGTCGCACCGGTTGCGCCGCTTGCAAAAGAGACCGCAGCACCAGTACCTCCGGCTGCTCCATTACCCCCTCCGGTTGTGCCGACGATTGAACCCGCACCAACTCCGATACCAACACCAAGCCCGGTTCCTGAGCCCACACCTTTGCCCACTCCAGCTCCCCCGATCACACCTGTTCCTGAGCCTGTTCAGGTTCTCAGCGGCTTGACCATTACTTTGGAAGGCGAGCCCGTGGTCGGCGAGCGTCTTCAGGTTCGCACCGTAGCGAACTTTGAAAACCCTGCAGCCACCAAAGAAGTTGTGGCCCAACTGACTCTGCTCGAGAATGATGCAAGGGCAGAACTGGCGGCCGATGGCGGCCTTACTGCTAGCAAACACGGTATGGTAAAAATCGAAGCCAGCCTGGACGGCAAGACGGCCTCGGCAGTCGTAGCATTCGAATATCCTGCTCAATACTGGGTGTATCGCGAGGAAAACAATGTTCTCCTTTTCAATACACCTTGGGACAAGGATGAAGGCGATGAGATTAAGCGTAATGCGGAAGGTCTTCCCGACTACGCCCTCGAATGCTTGAAGCAGGGCCAAAAAGCATTTGCAGATGCTGAAGCCAATGGATCTTTGAAGTGGAATTCCTTGGCCAGTATTGGCGCTAGTGACAGGCTGCTGTACCTCGTCAATGTTGTCAGTAACAGCAATCGCTTGCAAAAGCTGCAGGCTCTGGACCGGGACGCCTACTTCTGGCACTGGACTTCGGCGACCAAGCGTCCTTACCTCGCGATGAGCAACTTCAAACAAGGAACTTTCGTTTGGGAACTGGTGGCTACTCCGCAAGGCTGCAAACAGCCATCCATAAAAGAAGCCCAGCGCTATGTGGACTATGCTGCCAACCGACTTTCTAAGAAATAAGCGAGGATTAGATTATATGAAAGCAAGCATGAAACACGCTCTGATCGCCCTGACGCTTTTCACTGTCAGCTGTCAGGAACAAAATACCGCCAGTTCCGTTAAGGTGACATCTGTTAAGCATACCCCAGTCAAACGTCAATCGATTGGGAACTGTTGGCTCTATGCTCAATCCACCTGGCTGGAGTCCCTCCTCAAGGAGACCAACGGTGAGACCGTCGATGTTTCCGAAACCTACTGGACCTACTGGGACCTTTATCACAAGCTGATGCAAGGGGAGCCGGTTCCAGAGGAGGAACTGAACACTGGTGGGACCTGGAACCTGTCGAGCAGCATTATTAAGCGCTATGGTTGGGTGAAAGAATCTGAGTTTATCGACGGTGATGGCAGAGATGGAATGTCCGACGCGCAAAGCTGCGCCGAAGACTATATCATGGAACAGGGCAAGGAAGGCGGTACGCTTTATGATGTCAGTCTGCGGACCGAAAGTCATCTTCGCGCCGAACTCGATAAAGCTTTCAGCTGCAATGGTCGATATACATTCAGTATGGATGCCGCCTTGGAAAAGAGCCGCAAGGCTGAAGACACGATGCTGCTCGATGCTAAGAGTGGAACGCAGCGTTCATTGAAGGCGATGCTGGACAGTTGGATTCAGGTCAGTGGTCCAGGTGCACGTGGCAGCTATGAAGGTAAGAAGCTGATCACAGAAGACCAAAGTCTCCGCTATCGTAGCCTCGAGCAGCGTATCAAAAAAGCTTTGAACGATCATCATCCGGTCGTCATGTCCTTTTATGTCACCTTCAATGCACCGGATAGCCAGGGTGTTTTCAACCTTAACACGCTGGCCAATTCTGGTGAATTGGGCAGTGGCGGTGGACATATGGTTGTGCTTCATGACTATGTCGTGGATAAAGTTCCCAGTGACGATGGTTTCATTTCCCTGGACGAAGGTGATATGGATCCTGAATTGAAGGAAAAAGCACTGCTGGGTGAGCTGAATTATCTGGTAGCAAAAAATTCCTGGGGTGCAAATCGTGGAGATCGTCCTTGGTTGAGAAATGGTTTCAGCCGTTTCTCTTGGGA
>JBGSRE010000300.1:0-4407 GCA_041737755.1 Oligoflexus sp. | reverse complement strand
CAATGTCGAGCTCAGCATTGAGGTTGGCCATTTTCGAGAAGTCCACTGCATTAAACTTGGATCGGCTCACACTTGCGTCCAAGGCCGTATGGTGACACTGCGAGCAGGACAAAGCCATGATGTCCTGGGCAGTTTCGTTCGGAGCAACAGCAAACCCAATGTCGGCGCGAACAGTTTGATCGGCTGGGAAAATTTCCCGAGTGTCTTGGAACTGGGCAGCGGTGATCACACCAGCTTTGAAATCTCTGATCTGCTGGGTAAATTTCGCTTGCAGAGCGGCATCAGCAACTTTCAAACCCTTGTATGGGGGTGGAATGTAGTTTTTGCCTGGTGTGCCTGAACCTTCGATAGGAGTCAGTGCTCCGTTAGCGATGGTAAAGGAAATATCTCTTCGAGCGATAAAGCGACGCTTCAGAGCTTCGGCGTTCGCACTTGGGCCTGCAACGTTAGCGGCGGGACCGACTTCGCCACGAATGGTAGCGGTCAAGAATTCGTTAGGAACCTGAGCTCGTGGAGCAGCGTTGTTGGATTGAGCTTCGGTAAAGAGCATATTATTACCGCGCAGGAAGTTTTCCAACTTCTGTGGATCCGAGCTGCTGATCATGTTACCAGGAATACCACCAACTCCGTCCGTGCCCCAAGCAGCCGTGTAGTCGGCGATCAGGAGGTTACCGTCGGTGTTATCGCGGAACCAGTGAGTCCATGGGTTACGCAATTCGGCCATACGGAGGATTTTTCGCGACTGAGGACCGTCTGGCTGATGACACTGACGACAGTCAACGATCGAGTTCTTCAAATCTTCGTCTTGGTAAATGGTGAAGGATGTCCAATCTTTTTCCACTGCTTCGGTCAGCAGCTCAGCCTGCGAACAATGCTCTGGCTTGGCATTACAAGCTTGTTTGAAAGCGACCAAGAAGAAGTCAAAAGTGCCATCAGCCGCGTTTCTTACAGCAATTTCAGAGAATTGCTCACCGCGAACGAAGGCCACAATCACCCCGTTGGGGCTGTTGGAGTTCGCTCCAATATTCGCTGGATCCATCAAAATAACCCGAGGGTTGATCGCCGAAACAAACTTGCCGACCAAGGAGCTGGAATGGCCTTGAATGGCAAATGCGGGACCGTTGTTAGCGGCACCATTGTTACCACGGCCCGGCGTGGGGTTAGCAGGGAATGCCACACCGAGGGCAGCCTGCAACTCAACCAAACTTTTGGGACGAACATTATTCACGCAGAATGCGGTAATGACTTTGTTGACTTTACCAACGTTCCGATCACACATGATCTTCATTTGAACTTCACCGTCTTTCAGACCGTGAAGAGCTTCTTCATCTGTTAAGGCCAAAAAGGTCTTGGCATCTTTTTGAGCGTCGGTAGGAGTTTTAGCTTCTAGAGGTGTTTTCATTGCTTCAGGAGCTGTTGTACCTGGGTTACCCTGGGTTACGTCACCACTGTTGTCTGGAGTAGTTGCGGCTGACTCGCCGCTCGTTGTTTCACCCTTCTGAAAGGTACCCTTGCCTTTGTAAGCATTACAGCTGATGAGCAGTAGCGTAAGCGATCCAAGCGCCAATTTCTTAAATGCATGCATTCCCAAAACCTCCTAAGCGTGTCATATGCCCTTTAAATCCTTAACCTCAACCCATCACCCAATGTGTTCACAACTGCTCAAAAAGCAGCGATGCAAAAAGTCAGACTCTGGTGCCTTAGATAAAGCAATCTTCGGACCAATTATATCGGCAAGGGAATAGAGGAAGTTAAGGAATTTTTTAACCTGATTTGCCGGAGCTTTGGTCGACAGTGACAATATTTTAGACAAGACCTGCCCCACTTCGCAAAACATCACAGTAAAGCATCTCAATCATTTATCATTGTCTTTGTTTTCCTAATTTAACCGATGAATATGGGGTTCTTTGCTTAGTGTTTGGCAGGGATGAAGGCAGCTTCAAGATTCTTCCTTGCAGGAATATTTTCGCACTGCGCATAGGGCGTTCCGTGGGCCTAGGTCTCGTCAAAATGATTTTGTTTGTGATATCATATGCATAGAATTGGATAGGACTTCTTCATGGACCTATCGTCCCAACTCAAGGAGTTTCCTCTCAATGAATCTTCTCAACAGAAACCTAGCTTTTTGCTTCTGGATCGTGATTCTTCTTGGTTCGGCCTGCTTTAAGGGTCAAAAGAAAGAAGCGAGCAATACCGATAATTCCACCCCGAAAGTCGAAGCGACTGCGGTAGACGTATCGCTATCAAGACTTAAAACCAACTTTGCCGAACTCGATCCCGAATTTAGCCCCAGCATCTTTAGCTACCAGTTGAAGGGCGGTGAAACCTATACGCTGCGTTACAATATTAATGCAGTCCCCAGCAACACAGCGAACACTGTCAAGATTAACAGCAAAAAAATTTCCTCTGATTTTACTTCCGATGTCCTAGTGCTCGAAGCGGGAGCAAACGAAATCTCTGTTACGGTGCACGATAGCACGGACAAAGTTCTTAGCACTTATACGATTAACATCCAAAGAGCTGCGAACCTTGCTGATGGTGAAATTACTGGACTGTTGGTTTCGACTGGCACCATCGCTCCAGAATTCGATCCCAATATCTTCGAATACTCGCTCACCGTGCCTGCCAATTACACTGTTTTAACCGTATCTCCGGAAATCCCTTATCCGGAATTAACCAAGCTGGAAATCAATGAGAGTGCTGCTGACTCCTATCAAGGAAATTACGATATCAATATCGTCCCGGGCTTGAACACTATCCAGATTCGTCTCACTGGCAAGAGCGGTCGAAGCAATACCTATCTTTTGAAAGTCACGCGGCCTGGCAGTTGATAACAAAAAAACCATGCCATAATCAGTCGTAATGACATAGTTAAGAGCCCTTTTAACAGAACATTTACCCACATTTAACAGGGCTTACAGGACAGAAAAACCACTCGTGGTCTTACGTTCCTCAGCATTATCTGGCAATTTGAGATCTGAGGAGACTGTGCAATGAGTGACGACCTAGTCCTTGAATTGGCCAAACGCATGGAACAAGCAGAAGCCCTGGGCGATGAAGCAACCGCTCAGCTTTTGGATCGCGTGTTGACGGCAGTGTTTCTTGACAAGCCCCGATATAGCCTTTGGCGAGAGCTCCCGCTTTTGCTGAGCTGCTCGAGTTCATCAGAAATCGGCGAAGAACAATAATTTTTATGACGCATTCTAGCCGTTGCTGTGGCTTCCTGGCAACTCATCGAAAAGTGGGGGCGGCCATGAGAAACGGGGATACGAATTCGTGTAAAATGTTTAGGTCTCATGCTGAAAAGAGAAAAAGCTTGCTTTCATTTACAAACTGTTACAGGCTTCTGACATTATGTCGTCCTAATCAGTCGGAGAATGTTATGAAATCATGGATCCTTCTTGCTAGTCTCGTCCTTCCTGTAACAGCTTTTGCAGGCGAAAAGTCCAAAACACAGGCAGCCGTTCCAGCCGCAACGAAAGATATCGTTGATACAGCCGTTGCTGCGGGAAGTTTCAAAACCCTCGCGACTGCACTGACAGCAGCTGGGCTGGTCGATACTCTGAAAGGTCCAGGACCTTTCACAGTGTTCGCACCAACAGATGCAGCCTTTGCTAAACTGCCAAAAGGCACTGTCGAAGGCCTTCTGAAGCCAGAAAACAAAGCCAAGCTCACCGCGATTCTCACCTATCATGTGGTGGCCGGTGCAGTGAAAGCTGAAGACGTTCTGAAAATGGATGGCCAAACTGCTAAGACAGTTGAAGGTTCTGACGTTATGATTTCGGTCAAAGGCAAAACCGTTAAAGTCGGCGAAGCGACCGTTACAAAAACCGATATCCTCGCTACCAACGGTGTGATCCATGTGATCGATACCGTTATTATGCCGCCAGTTCCTAAGGCTATGTAATCCCATCAGTCACCAGGGAATAAAGTTCCCTGGTGCTGGCCTCGCTCCTAGAATCCTCAGACCACTTGCCGTAAAAGTTTATCTTCCCACTTCCATGATGGCCTGAAGCAATCTCAATATTCTTCGTCCCGATTGAGATTGAGCTATGGATTCGGTAAAATCAGAGGCAGAGGCTTAATTCCACTGATGGCTGGCGCTGGCTACGGACCGTTCAGGAGGCCTTCGCCAGCAAGGACTTCACCCGATAAAGCTGGGTCTTACCAATGCCTTTGAGTTCATGCACGCCGGCCGATTCCCAGCTATCATCTGTGACAAAGTCACGCACGGTATCCGACAACAATATTTCACCAGGCTGGGCTGCCGTTTGAATGCGAGCGGCAAGGTTTACCGAAGGACCGATGACGGTATACTCCTGCCTATGCGTGCCTCCAAACATACCGATCACAACCGGACCATGATGAATCCCGATCCGCATTTCAAACGAGCATCCGACCTGAGTC
>JBGSRE010000272.1:0-4898 GCA_041737755.1 Oligoflexus sp. | reverse complement strand
AAGTCAAAGCCCTCCTGTTGGCTCTGAATTTCTCTGGAGCGGAATGAAAGCGGGGGGTTTTTCCGCGATAGGAGCGGACCGCATCCGCCAACGCATGGCCAGGGATTCTAGAACCAAAAGCAAGGCCGCAAGGCCGCTTAGCCAGCTATGAGCCTCGTTCCAGACCTGTTCTCGCTGACTTTGCTCGGTTTCTTTAAGCGGCGGGCGAATCGCCTCTTGGTAGAGCCGATCCAGACCAAAGACTCCGGATTGGGATCGAAGAAAGCGCCCGTCGGTCAATTCGGCGATTTGCCGCAAGGTGGTTTCATCCGGTTTCGAAACCACCAAACCACCCGCCTGGTCCTTCAGAAATCCACCTTCGGGCAAGGGCACCGGCGCTCCCTGACCTCCCACACTGATCGTGTGAATCACAAAAGCTTGGTCGGCAGCTGCTCTCGCAGCCTCGAGTGGATCGGTTTCTTGGTCCTCGCCGTCACTGATAAGAATCATAGCCTTGCCGACGCTGCCCGCTTCCGCTCCGTTCTGCAAAGCCTGCATGCCCAAACGAATGGCCTGGCCCATCGATGTTCCTTGCACGGGTATAGAATCGCTATCTATGCGCTCCAAAAACATTTCCAGGGCTTTCATATCCTGAGTTAAGGGACATTGAATAAATCCCACCCCAGCAAACAGCACGATTCCAATGCGATCGCCGCGCACTACTTTGAGCATGTCGAGGATTTCCCGCTTGGCCCTAATCAGTCGACTCGGCTCGATATCGGCGGCATTCATGCTGCGTGATACATCGAGGAGTATCATCACATCGGCACCATGCTTTTTCACTAGCTTCCACTCAAAGCCATAGCGCGGCCTCGCCAGGGATACAATCAAAGCCGCCACCGCAGCCAGCAGTAAGAACCACGAAAACCAGGGTCGTTTGAGCGCCCAAGGCGGTAGCAGCAGCTGCTGAAAATTGCCGTGTGTGAGTCGCTCTAGCCTTTGTTCGTAGCGCAACTGAATGCGAAAAAACCAAAACGCCAAGGGCACTAGGGCCAGCAGGAACCAAAGAATCTTTGGCTGCGCAAAGTTCATGGAATAACCCTCCAACGCGATGCCGCTAGCAGCTGTTCCAGGCAAAACAAAGCGAGCCCGGCCAGTAGAAAAGCCCAAGCGAATTCGGCGCGAGGTCTTGGATCCTCCATTTGCACCTTGGTTTTTTCCAAGGTATCAATCGTGGCATAAACTTTCTCCAGAGTTTCCGTATCACTCGCCAGAAAAAATTTGCCGCCAGTGGCATCGGCAATATGCTGCATCAATTCCAAATCCATTTTGATGATACGGGATTGATACTCCATTCCAAAAAAACCCTGAGCTGGAAAGGGCACTGGCTTATTGCTGCCAACACCGATCGCGTAGATTTTCACGCCCAAGGCCCGAGCCGCTTCCACCGCCGCTTTGGGTTCCACCGACCCAGCGGTGTTAGCGCCATCGGTCAGAAGAATGATGATTTTTGATTTGGCATCGATATCCTTCAAACGCTTCACAGCCGTGGCCAGAGCATCACCAATCGCAGTCTCGGGACCAGCCATGCTGATAGCCACCGGTTTGAGGAACTGCAAAAGAACCTTGTGATCCAAAGTGAGCGGAGCCTGGGTAAAGGCCTGGCTGCCAAAAATCACAAGGCCCAGGCGATCGTCGACCCGCTTTTCGATAAACTGTTCCACGGCATGCTTGACGACTTCCAGGCGGTTTTGCCGCTTGCCATCCAGAATAAAATCCATCGCCAGCATACTATTGGAAGTATCAAGGGCCAGCACAATATCTAAACCTTCCACAGTCTTTTTCGTTTGACTGTCGATCAACTGCGGACGCGCTGCGGCTACGATCAAGCAGAATA
Source organism: Oligoflexus sp. (assembly GCA_041737755.1). Taxonomy (GTDB): domain Bacteria; phylum Bdellovibrionota_B; class Oligoflexia; order Oligoflexales; family Oligoflexaceae; genus Oligoflexus. The sequence continues at coordinate 3,022 of JBGSRE010000272.1, read as the reverse complement.
GCGAGGCTATTCGCAGCAAGATCGGCAGCTGCAGCCAGATCGAATGCGGCTGAGCCACTTGCCGAAAAAAGGCGATGGCAGCATAGCCAAATCCGGCTCTTTTTTGGCCACGAACGAGCAGCAGCCAGACGAGCGGCACGAGCAAGATGAGCAGCAAAAGGATCCAAGGATAGGCAAATTTCATCGGCGTCTCCGTTGGGCCCTATGTTCCCGTTGGCGCAGAAAGCGATGCAGGGCATCCGCGGTATTCTCTTCGGTGCTCACGGCTAGCACCGAAGCCCCGGCCTTCTCTATAGATTTTTGCCAGAGTCTGGATTCTTCCTGACGACGAAGCGGCCACTCTTTTTGCAGCCAAAGTTCACTGCTGTTAATCAAAATACGCTGCTGTGTTTCCCGATCCTGATACCAGACCAAGCCGGCGTCTGGTATGGACCGTTCGGCAGGATCTTCGATTTTCATACAGACCAATTCATGTCGCTGAGCCACCTGCCGGAGCGTCCGCTGATAATCCTCCGCTTGAAAATCGGAGAGTAGAAAGCACAGCGATCGGCGCTTCCGCAAACGCAAAAACGACTTGAGTGCTCCATCCAGATCGGTTTTTTGACCCTGGGCCTTGTGGGTGATGATGCTGCGAATGATCGACCAGACATGAGCCCGCCCTTTGCTGGGCGGGATGAAGAGTTCGGTGTGGTCGGAAAACACCAAGAGGCCAACTTTATCCCGCTGACGAATCGCTAAAAAGGCGAGAACTGCGGCAAGTTCAGCGCTCAGCTCATGCTTGGCTCGCGCCGAGCTCCCAAAAAACAAGGAAGAGCTGACATCCACGAGCAGCATGAGAGTCATCTCACGCTCTTCCCGGAATAGTTTTACAAAAGGCTGGCCCATTCGCGCGGTCACATTCCAATCGATACTGCGAATTTCATCGCCGACTTGATACTCCCTTACTTCATCGAATTCCCAACCGCGCCCTTTGAAAGCGCTTTTGTATTCGCCGAGCAGCATCTCGCTGGCAAGGTGCCCCGCTTTCAATTCCAAACGTCGAATCCGACTTAAGAGCTCTGGTGCCAGCAACGAATCACTCCCCTCTTATGTTCACAAGACCCGGACGCGCGTCCCAACGCAATGCTCCTGGCCAGTATGCCAAGGCTTCACCGGATTGCAGAAGCTGAATGCTGCGCTCCAGATGATCAAGTCCGAGCGGCAATTTGATTTTATTCGATGGAAAAATCGATTCGCTGTCTTGCATGCTTTCTGCGCATTCCATCCAGTCACCGCCGCGAATACAGTCCAGGAGATTTTTCGGCTGAGGATGATACTCTTCCAAAGGATAGAACTTTTCAGGATCCAGCTTAGCCAGTTCCTTGGCGGCGCGAACGGCATCTGAAAAACCACCCAGACGATCGACCAAACCTAGGTTCAGGGCGTCGGCACCTGTGTAAACCCGACCTTCAGCGATTTGATAGATCCGCTCGGGATTCTGTTTCCGACCCTGGGCCACCTTCGTGACAAAGGCATCGTAGGTTTCCTTGATCGAGTTGCGGATCAGATTTTTATCCTCTTCACTGCTTTTGCTAGCGAAGTTCAGATAATCTTTACGGTCCGATTGCGTGACGATATGAAAGTTTACACCCCATTTTTCAGCCACCTTAGTGCCCTTCGGCATCCCGCCAATCACTCCAATCGAGCCGGTGATGGTCGTCGCTTCAGCCAGGATCAGAGTCGCAGGCGCGGCAATATAATAACCACCCGAAGCGGCCACCGCACCCATCGACACGACAACTGGCTTTTTCGCAGCCAATTTGCGAACTTCATCCCAGATCAAGTCCGAAGCCAAGGCCGATCCACCAGGGCTTTCGACCCTCATGACCACGGCTTTGACAGAATCCTCTGCGGCCGCCCATTGCAATTCTTGGATGATATGATCAGGGGCGATCTGATCGCTGTTGCTGCGCGCATTGCTGACAATTTCTCCTCGAGCTTCGATCAAAGCCAACGCGTCACCGCCAGTGGCAATACGGGGTTTGTCCAGCCCGGAAGAGCCGCGCAAGTATGCACGCAACTCAACAAAACGCTCGGCTTTCACTTCGTTTTTCAGCTCTTCTTCCCATTCGGGCAAATAGCCGACGCGATCGATCAATCCTTCTTTGAGAGCCTCCTGACTGGTAAAGAACGATCGCTTAAGCCAGGCATTGACTTCCGCCACTGTGTGTTTGCGACTGGCGGCGACTGCTGTTGTCACAGTTCCGCGCAGGGATGCTTCCAAGGCTCCATACATTTCCAAAGTTTCAGGCGAGGGCTGATCCTGGACAAACGATTCCATTGCGGATTTAAATTTGCCGGCCTTCACGACTTCAAACTGCACACCCAACTTTTCCAGAGCTGAACCAAAGTAGGCCAATTGAAAGGCGGGTCCTGTGATATTGAGACCTCCGAGTGGGCTCAGGCTGATTTTATTGCCGGCTGTCGCAAGATAGTAAAGCGAAGTATCCGCATCTTGCAAACTCACGAACAGCGGCTTTTCACTGGCCCGATAGCTTTCGAGTGCTCGGCGCAAAGCGGTCATGGTACTGAAGTCCGCTCCGGTATTCGAAATATCCAGCAGCACGGCCTGCACTCTGATATCTTCCGCCGCCCGCCGCAGAGCTGTCTGCAGATCCATCAAGGACACCGGCACCGTATCCTGAAAGAGCGAACCGAAAAAGCGTTCACTCTCATCCAGACTCTGAGCCACTATCGGTCGATCGAGTTTCAAACGCAGAATTGAACGATCGATTTCATTCTGAGCGGAAAGGCTTCCCTTAACAGTTTTGCTGGACGAGTCCCGCATGTTCTGCCGGGTGGCGGAATAGATAAAGACACCGAGTAAAATTCCCAAGACGGTGACCATAAGGCCCACCAACGCCAGGTATGAGGTAATTATGACAAAGAGGCTTCGAAATGCCCTGCCAAGAAATCCTCGATTCTTTGCATCGCCCATGAACCGGTCCTGTCCCCACGAATGGTATATGCGTCTCGGCCATCA
>JBGSRE010000257.1:0-9050 GCA_041737755.1 Oligoflexus sp. | reverse complement strand
CGGCAGGATCCTGCACAAAGGACAGCGCGATGTAATCGACGCGATTGGCGATGCCGAACAGCAAATCCTTGCTATCTTTATCGGTCATGGCCGGCAATGACAGCTTGGAGTCAGGGAAGTTCACGCCTTTGCGATTTTTCAAGAGACCGCCATCTTCCACGCGGACCGTCACCGAATCGTCATTGACGGCATGGACTTGAAGAATCAGCAAACCATCGTCCATCATCACGCGCTGGCCGACTTTCACATCGTGCACCAGGCCGCGATAGTCGATAGGAATGACTTTAGGGTCGTCCTGCTCGATACCAAAGCGAAGACGGTAGGTTTCGCCAGTCTGTATTTCCATCTGACCGCCGATCAGGCGTCCTACGCGAATCTTGGGACCCTGCAAATCTTGCAGAAGGGCCACAGGGCGACCCAACTCAGCGCTGGCACGCCTAATCGATTCGATATTGCGGGCGTGCGTCTCATGGTCGCCATGAGAAAAGTTCAAGCGGGCAATATTGAGACCCGCTTCAATCAGTTTAAGCTGCACCTCGTAGGTGGACGACGAGGGGCCAAGGGTACCGATGATTTTGGTATGCCGCCGGTCAAAAAATTTTTTGCTCAGGGGGATTTCCGATTGACCTGCCAAACTAGACATAGCGTTCCTTCCGAGTTCTTGATCCATAAACACTCACTGGGGCAACAAGCGTCCACACTTTTCTAGCAGGAAAATTTCTAGACCTTAAGAACTTTCGGATTAGAACCGAAAAACCAGACGAGACCCATGACAAACGGGGAGGTTTTTGGTCCCTTTAGGCAAAAAACCTCATAAAACGTCTTGATTTTGGAGTCTAAGCATTGACGCGGCATAGCCTTTGGGTGGGCACCAACATCGCCGATCGATACTGCATCACCGGAGAAATCGGTGGAGGCGGGATGGGTCGCGTCTACAGTGCCATACCATTTGCGGATCCTTCGCAGCGGGTTGCCATTAAAGTCATCGAACGCGACCGACTCGATTACGAAGACGTGCTGCGCTTTCAGCGGGAGGCCGCGCTGATGAGCCGACTCCGGCATCCCAACATTATTGCCTTCCATGAATTGGGACTTTACCAACCCGACCCTTCAACCGGCATTTCAGTGATCAGCGGCTACTATATCGTTATGGAAGTGGCGCTTGGTCATAACCTTAAGGAGTCATTGGATAAGGGCGGTAGGAAAGGCTTGGGCTTTTTCTTCCAGCTCGGCATGCAGGTGTCGTCTGCCTTGGAATACACCCATGCAAAGAACATCATTCATCGCGATATCAAACCGCAAAATATTATCATTGAAAGAACTGCGGATAGCGAAGATAGCCTGCTCGTCAAAGTCCTGGATTTCGGCATTGCTCGACTGACCGAACTCGATCTCTATTCGAATGATGAGAGTTTGCAAGATATCGCCGGCACGCCGCTGTATATGGCCCCGGAAAATAGTAAATATTTGGATGCCCCTATCGATCATCGAGCTGACCTCTATTCCTTGGGCTGCATGCTTTATGAAGTTCTTGCAGGACGCCCGCCTTTTCTCGGCAATACGCGGGAAAAACTGGCCCGAGATCATGCTCATGCGGCGCCGGAATCCTTGACAGCCTTAAGGCCTGATATCCCTGACATCGTCAATGATATCGTCATGAAATTAATCGCCAAACATCCGAAAGATCGCTATCAGACAGCCTTTGGACTGCATGTGGATTTGCAGCGGGTGAGAAAGATTCTGCAGTCCGGACGGACCCAAAATCGCTTCTTTCTGGGTCGCTACGATCGATTGAATATCCTGCCCAGCAATATGGAGATGGTAGGTCGTCAGGAGGAATTTGAAAACCTAGTCAGCAATTATAACGCCATTGCCAAGGAAAATGGTCGCAGTCGACTGGCCGTCATTCGCGGCCCGGCGGGGACTGGGAAAACTCGATTGCTCAAAGAGTTTCGGGCCTATTTGGCTCGCCATCGCATTCGCTATATAAGCACCAGCTTTTCGCGGCATGAAAACAACCTGCCCTTCAATGCGCTGGCCAATGGCTTTAATGAATATCTGATTCATGTCCACAAGACGCAAGGCGTGGAAGCGGAAGAAATTAAGCGTAAGGTTCGCACACTTTTGGGGCCAACGGCGCGCCTCGTGGCGCAGATCGTCCAAGGCTTGAAGCCTTATCTGGATCCAGAGCTGGAAGATGAAAACGTTCGGAGTGGTCTGGAGCAGGAACGGGAGTTCGACTTCAATGACTTTGCCAAGGCTTTTTCCGATTTCACCCGCTGTCTCGCCAGTGACTCGGAGCCTGTAGCTTTTTTCTTCGATGACATGCAGTGGGTCGATGATAAAAGCTTGGAATTGATCGACACCTTCTTCAGTCATAATAATTCGCAGCGGTTCTTTTTGATTCTCGGGCATCGGCCTTTGGTCGAGGATGAAGGCGTCATTTTTCAGAATTTTCTGGCTAAATTTAGTAAATTGCGCCGACGTTACAGCGAAATCGAGTTGTCCACCCTTAATGCTGAAGGCGTGGCCCGACTCAATCGCTCCATTTTGAATCTCGAACAGAGCATGGATCCAGAGTTTTTGGATTTTCTGCAGCGGAAAACCGATGGCAATCCACTTTATCTACTGGAGCTGCATCGCAGTTTGGTCACGCAAGAACTCTTGAGTCTTGATGACCAGGGTTACTGGCGTTTTAATCTGGACGAGATCGCCTCGGCGGAAATCCACTCGAATTCAATTGATCTTACACTCAATCGTTTGAATGATTTGGATGGCGGAGACCGTCGCGTCCTGGAAGTCGCCGCTATCGTCGGTATGCATTTTTCTAGCGATGCCTTGCGGGTCCAACCGCAATTTGATGAGTCGACACTGACTCGGGCTTTGCAGTCTTCGGTGACGGCAGGACTCTTGCTAAAAAGTTCAGATCCCCAAGGTGGCTCTAAAAACAAGGCCTATACCTTCACCCATCGCAGTATTCGAGAAGTGATTCTGGATACGATCCCCGCCCCACGTCGGAGGGAATTGCATCAATTGGTGGCTTTGCGCCTCGAGCAGAGCCCTTCGGAAGGCCAAGCACAGACAATTTTTACCCTCGCCCATCATTTCTACCAGGCACTGCCAGTGGATATTGCCTCGGATCAGAAAATGTTGGAAAAAGCTTTGGTCTATAACATGGGGGCTGGGGCCAAAGCGATCGAAGTCAAATCTTTACTCACAGCCCAGCGCTATTACGCAAACGCGCGGGCACTCGTTACCCATTGGCATAATGAATCTACGGGCACCACCCAGGCCCATAAAACTATTCTGCACAGCCTAGCCGATATTCTGTTTGCCCAGCGGGACTATGCCGACGCCGCGAAAATCTATAAGGAACTCAAACTACTGCACTTGAATCAGTTAGAGTATTCTTATGTTAGTTACAAATTGCTCCATCTCAGCCTAGTTAGTGGGCATGTAGCTTTCACTTTGCAAGAGTTAGTAAAAGCCTTTCAAATCTTGAAATTTCCAGTCATTCGCCTGAACTTCGTTAGCTATGTAAAGGCTGCCTGGATCATGTTCAAGTCGGTTGTTTTACCAGTTTCCTACAGTCTTCCCTTGCAAATATTGAACCGGGCGGAGGGGGTGAAGAGCAGCCACGATCAGCAGAGCTTTCATCCCTTTCTTTTGTATTTTATTGGCCAATCGGCAGGATTCAATTACGACAAACGTTTGGGATTCGTCTACCATGCTGCCTTGCTGGACCGTTGTCAGGAGGTCGATTTACCGGAAGACTTAGCTTTGCGGTTGCTCTGCGATCATGCCTTGATTCTTGGTTTTTGGGGGTTCAAAGAACGCAGCTATCGGCTCTTGGATTTAGTCCACGAACGTGCCTACGAACAGGGATGGAATTCAGTCATTGCCTATCTTTCGTTTATTCAAACTCTGATCATCGATCAGTATCAGGGCAAATTTGAAGATCCCAGGGAAGGCTTGGAAAAAATGCAGCGTGGCTTGGAAAGCGCTGACTTTTTGCTACCCGCCATGCAGGAAAAAATCTGTCGGATATTCCTCGCCTTTACTCAAGCTGAAGGCAAAGAATTGACTCGAATGATACAGAGTCTGCCAGGGCTGCTCACCGTTCGGCATTGGCTCACGCCAAGAGCTGTCGCCATGTATCTCTTTTGGCTGCTGCTATCGGACTCTCGCGATTTGATCGTCAGCTATCGAAGTTTCATTGAAAAGCGGAGCAAGACTACCAATCGTCGACCGGATACTTTTTTGCGAATCACGGAATGTATCGTCTGTCTCGCTGCAGGTGAGCGAGACAAGGCCCGCCACAGCTACTATGAAGCTCTGACCATTTTCCAAGATGATCTGCATCAACCTCTGCTGTTGCCATTCGAAATCGACTTCGTGTTTCTGTTTTTCATGCTCTTTCATGAAGTCTTTGCCTTTGAGTATGGTGAGGAGCTGCTCCTGAGTACCAAAGTGCGTCCGACTTTGCAGCGGCTTTTGAAATTGGCGGAACAGCCCAGACAGAGGCGCCGGGCCATTCCTATTCTCATGGTAGCTCGATTGCAGGAAATACTCGGTGGCAAAGCTGTCAAAATTCTATTCGATATCGCCCTCAAACGTTCGAAGATCATGCAACAGCCGTTGGTTGAACTGCTCACCGAACTTTGGTTCGGGCGGCACCTCTTTCAAGAACGTGCTATTGTCCGCGTTGACTATGTGCAAAAATCGATGGATCAGGCGCGGCGCCTTGGTTTGGATCTGATCGTCGCTATGGCCAGGAAAGTTTCGCGTGATCTCGGTCGGCTTTCGCCCGATGATCTCACTGGCAATAGCCGCCTGAACTTGGGTGTCCTGCATCAAGTGATCGATCCTCTGCTTGGCCAGCATTTGAAGTTGATTCCAGACTTGAAGCCCGATCTCATGGGTCTTGCCGAGGCGAAAGCCAAAATCTATGAACTGCTGAACGATCGGCTAGTGTTTGCCGAATTGCATCTGATAACGGTCAATGATGTGGCCGCGTATGATGCCTTAGGACGACCGCCAGTGGATCGATTGCAGCAGCTGATCGCCTATGTTGGACCCTACCTCAATCTGCGCTCCTCGTTAACTATTCCTGTGGGCGATGCACCTTGGATGCAGGGCTTTACTCAATCGGTGATTGAAAGAGCGCCTCCCGCTCTGTTTGAAAGTCAGATGGCCTCGGTCATGCTGGAAAAAGATGTGATTGAAGATGTGGAAAGCACGCTGGTTCTTTCGCATCCGGGACCCATGCCAAACAGCGAAGAGCGGTCATTATCTCAGGATATGATCGGTGATCGACTGGCCCAGCGCAGCATGAATACGATCGTACCGATTCGATACGCGAATCGTGGTCTTGGGGTGCTTTTTTTAGAGCGCAGCCGTTTGCAGGACGAAGATTCGACTCTCTTGCGGCAGCTGCTGGATACCTTCGGGGCTCAGATGGGAATCTGGTTGCGGGCCTATCTCGGGGGCGAAGCTGCGCATGGAGGACTGCCTTTGCTCAGCTATAGCTCGGGCAGCTATCACTTGGAAAGCTGTCCTTGGCTGCATGTTTGGACCGAAGGAAACCTGCGGAGCGTCCGTGAGTCGGTGTGGTATCTCGGTATCAACATGGGCGAACAAAGCTACCTCATGGTTTATTGCCGCTTGAATGGTCCCGAAGATCTCAGGGCGCCCTTGGCAGCCATGCTTTGGCATGAAATGCTAGTCCTGCGCACCCTGTTTTCAGGCGTTGGTCGAGATCAGATCAGCGAGGTTGATATGCAGGAGGCGGTTGAACGTCAAATACATTCATACCAAGGCATTCAAAACCTTGAAAGCATCGTGTTATCATTCAGTATCATTCACCGACAAAAGGGTGAGGTCTGGAGCGGTCACTTCGGAACAGCTCGGCCTATGATCCTGGGCGCAAACAATGAAGTGACTCCGCAAAATCAAGTCGTCCTGAATTTAAGCAATGGTCGCTACCTGCGCTATTGGAAGGTTCATGTGCATACGATGCAGAAAGGTGTTTACATTCTGGCTCATGATTCGAGTAAGCTCGATCGCTTGAACCTCGCAGGACTTAAGGAGCAAAATTTTGATGCCATGAACTGGGAGCAGAAGCGATTGACCTTCCGCGAGTATTTGAAACAAAATTTGATCGATGCCCATATGCCGAGGTATTTTGTGGCAGCAGCTTTGAGTGGACAGCCCTCGGCTTCCCAAACTGGCCTGGAACGGGCCGGATAAATTGACTGTTCTTTGAAAAAGGCTCAGCGTATGATAACCAGCATTTGTCGGGATGTCGCGCGCTAGCCTTGTGGTGAATTCTTAGCAAAGGAGACTGGGATGATGGGAATGGGTTGGATGGAGATCGGGATTATTGCAGCTTTGGTTGTTTTGCTTTTTGGGACGACTAAACTGCCGAAGCTCGGTGGCGCCATCGGTGAGAGCATCAAGAACTTCAAAAAGGGCATCAAGGAAGATGCGCCACAGCTGACCGACAAAACTAAAAAAGACGAGAAAGACAGCTAAGCCACTAGGCTAGAAGGACCCTCGCTTAAGTTGCCGGGTTTCTATCATGTCTCGTTCGAGGGGGTGCTCTTGCAGGATCTGTTTTCAGAGCTGTTTGATAAGCGCTTGCTGATGGTCACTGGCAAGGGTGGAATCGGCAAGACACTGACTAGCTTCGCCCTGGCGCAGATGGCTGTTGCCAAGGGAAAACGTGTGTGCCTGATTGAATCTAGCGCTCACGATCAGCTCGCGCCATTATTTGGATCCGAGCCAATTGGTCACAACTTACGGGAGCTGAGCCCCGGTCTCTTTGTTATTAATCTCAATGCTCAGGATAATTTTCGGGACTTTGTAATCAAACATCTTTGCTTTGCCCGTTTGTTTGAAAAGGTCTTTACCCGTCCCATCGTTCGTTCCTTTATTCAGATGATGCCTGGAATTGCTGAACTGACTCTGCTCGGGCGCCTGTACTATTTCTCCGAACTGGAAAAAGAGCACAAATTTGATCTCGTGATTCTGGATGGCTATGCTTCTGGACACTTCTATAGCCTGATGAAGACACCCGATGCTGTCATGCATTCGGGAATGGTGGGGCCTATTATCGAAGAGACGCGCCGTGTGCGGGCTTTCATAGCGGATCCGCAGAAATCGGCGGTAGTCCTCGTGGCCGTTGCCGAAGATCTCGTGGTCAGTGAAGCGCTGGATTTTGCGGGTAAGCTGCAGGCTGATACCCCGGCGCCCTTGGCGGCGATCTTGGTCAATCGCTGTTTTCCACAGCTAGTGTCGGGAGTGGTTCGAGAAAACTATCCGCCAGCGATTCAGGCTGGATGTGAGTACTGGCAGGAAAGAGCGCTTGCCGAACGCATCGCGATGGACCGTCTGCGCGATGGATTGCAAGAAAATGAGACTAAATTCGGCAAAAAGCTGCCTCTCTTTGGTCTGCCGGAACGGGGAGCCTTTATGGAACCCTTAAGCAAAGAAGAGCTCCTGGCATGGATTGAGGGGGGTCTTCGCCTATGAGTGATGAAAATTTATCAAATTTAGAATCCTGGATCAAAAGCAGTCGAATCCTAGTAACTGTTGGGTCTGGTGGGGTGGGCAAGACCACAACATCAATCGCCTTGGCTTTGCTGGGAGCCAAGCTTGGTATGCGGGTGGGACTCCTGAGTATCGATCCTGCCAAGCGCCTAGCCGATGCTTTGGGTATTCCACTCAGCAGTGAACTGTCCAGAGTGAAATTGGATCGATCCATTCCTGGTTATGTGGAAGCTGCCATGCTGGATCAAAAAGCTGTGTTTGATGATATGGTGCGGCGCTTTGCACCCAGTCCTTCGGCTGCCACTAAAATTTTTAACAATTCGATTTATAAAGAAGTGTCGAGCAACCTCGGAGGCCCCCTCGAGTACATGGCCTTAGCCAAGCTGGAATCGATGGTCAGTCAAGGCCGCTACGATCTGATCGTTTTGGATACACCGCCTGACACCCATGCTTTAGATTTTTTGGCCCGTCCTAATATACTTGCCGGATTCATTGAAAATGGGGTGATGAGTTGGATGATCAAGCCCTTTCATCTGGCGCAAAAGCTTGGGGCCGGAGCGATCTTTAAAGCAGGTGGCAAGGTCATGCATGGCCTCTCGTCCATCACTGGCATAAAAATGCTGAAGCTCTTAGCCGAATTTCTGGTTCTCATGGAAGAAGTGATCATTGGTTTCAATCGTGTGGGGCGCCAGGTTTCGATAGCATTGAAGCAGCCGACAACTGGGTTCGTACTGGTCTCCGCGCCTTCCAATAACGCGGTACGGTCGGCCTCCTATTTGCTGCAAGAACTTAAAAATAATCAGTATCCTCTGCTCACCATCATTATGAATCGCAATATGCCCTTTGCTTTGCAGGAAGCAGTCCAAGCATGGAATCAAGGTGAACATCAATGGACGGAACTGGAACCTGGCTTTAGTGTGCTTAGCCGTCGTCACGAGTATGCCGCGAGCCAGGCTGGAAAATTGGGTCAGCAGGCCAGGGCCCTTTTTGGCCCGAAGCTGCCGCTTTTGCTGCTCGAAGAGCAAAGACAGATGATTCATAGTGAAGAAAGTCTTTGGCAATTTACCGAAGCTCTCCTTAAGGCCAAGCAGCAGGAGGAAACTTGAGCTGGGACCTTGGTCAAAAACTTGGCGGCATTTCGCTACCCTTTCCACGCTTGATAAACTAGACTCAGCGCGTTACTGGCCTTTGCGTTGGAGATTCTTTTAGCATGGCTGTCCATCGATCCATTCATAATCTTATGGTCCAATCCATCACAGGATTTGGTCATATCATTATGAATTTGATCGAAGTGCTCGGCGAGCTTCTGGTTTTCACGGGACGTACGGTGCGCATGATCTTTACCCGGCCCTTTCGCTTTCGATTGATTCTTCAGCAGATGCAATTTATCGGCTACGAATCGACGTTTATCATTTTGCTTTGTGGATTCTTTATCGGCGCTGCCGTGAGTCTGCAGGTGGGCACGATATTTGTTATCTTTGGAGCGCAGAGTATGCTGG
>JBGSRE010000229.1:0-3322 GCA_041737755.1 Oligoflexus sp. | reverse complement strand
TTTGATGCCATTGGGGAACTGGAAAAAATTCTGCAACGGCAGCGAGAAGACAGTCAGGACCATCTGCAACTTTTGAAGCCAACTGCTTAATAGGCGCGCTAAAGGATAGAGGGACGATGCTGCAGTCATTTTTAAGAGAAGCAGGAAAAGTCGTGATTGGCAAAGAAGAGTCTTTTCGACTCTCTCTCTGCTGTCTCCTTGGTGGCGGTCACCTGCTCCTGGAAGATGAGCCCGGCATGGGCAAGACCACCTTCGCCAAAACTCTCAGCCGACTCCTCCACTTGGAATTCAGTCGCATTCAATTCACTTCAGACTTATTGCCAGCCGATATCATCGGCGTGTCGATTTTTGATCGCGAGAAACAAAGTTTCGTTTTTCAGCCCGGTCCGATCTTTAGTCAGCTCGTACTCGGTGACGAGTTGAATCGGGCTTCGCCCAAAACTCAAAGCGCATTTTTGCAAGCGATGGAGGAACAGGCGGTTACCGCTGATGGCCGCACCTATCATTTGCAAAAGCCCTTCTTTTTTATCGCAACCCAAAACCCTCGGCGCAGTATTGGCACTTTTCCACTACCAGAATCGCAGTTGGATCGCTTCATGATGAAAATGGAGTTGGGCTATCCCAGCCGTGAGGCCGAGACGAGCATCCTGCTCAATGCTGATTCATCCGTGGCACTGGCCGAGCTCCGACCGCTTTGGGAGCCTGACGAGATCCTGGCTCGTCAAAAAGAAATCCGTAAGATGCATGTGGCGCCTTCCATTGCCAGCTATATCGTCGACCTCGCGCAGGAATCCCGTCGCATGCCGCATGGTATTTCACCGCGCGCTTCTCTGGCCCTTCTTCATGCAGCACAGGCTTATGCATGGCTGGACGAGCGGACTTTTGTCATTCCTGAAGATGTCCAGGCCGTGGCGATTGCTGTCATGAGTCATCGGCTGGTCAGCGGCGATGAACTGCGGCCTGAAGTCGGTCAGGACCGGGCCAAGCAGTTGCTGAGTCAGGTACCGGTAAGCCCATGAAGAAAGTCTTTATCCCAACCGATAGACCGGGCATCCTTCCCACTGTCTATGGCTTTGGCTTTTTTACTCTCATCGTTGATGTTTTTGCGCTCGGATATTTTCGTAATCCTGGTCCCTATCACACCGTCGGACTAACCTTGATCGTGCTGGGCATGGTCGCCATGATTCAAACCAACAGCAATATGGACAAGGTGAATGCCGATATTATTCAGAGTGAACCGGGCGAAGAGGGGAAGACCGCTCGCGTAACGCTGGTTTTGCGTAACGGTTTGCCTCAATCCCGATTTAACCTCATGTTCTTGCCGTTTAAGGGATTCAAGCTGGCCAACTCCCCTTTCATTAGCGAATTGAAGGCCAATGCCACGGTGCAGCTCGACTTTCACTGCTCGAAAAGAGGCGTCTATCCCCTGCATCGCATCAAGATCCAAAGTCGCGGCTACTATGGACTTTTCAATGCCTGGAAGTGGGTACTAACGGATGCTGCTCTTATCGTCTTTCCCAAACCCGAAGGACAGCAGCCTTTGCCCGTGGCTGAAGTCGGCGGACATCTGCATTTTACTGCCGGTGAAGATTTTGTCGGCCATCGCCTCTATCAAGCTGGCGCCTCTTTGAAGCAGGTAGACTGGAAGGCTTATGCGCGCGGTCAGCCGCTCTTGCTTAAAGAATTTGGCAGTCGAGGTGAAGGCCCGATCCATTTACGCTTTCAGGATGCAATGGGCACTGATACCGAGGCTCGGCTGTGGCAGATGTCGGCTTGGATCTTTGCCTGTGCTGCACAAAACCGGGCATTTTCCCTGGAGATGCCTGGCCATTCTCTTGCTGAGGGGACCGGCCGCGAGCAGCTGCGATCAGCTCTCCTGCAGCTCGCAGGGTTTAAGGAGCTCGCATGAATGGAATTCAAAATTTTGCACTCATCGTCTTCGCGTTTCTGATCATCCTGCTCATACCCATCTTGCCCATGTGGTTGCTGACGGCAGCCTTAGTCTTAGGTCTCTGGAAGGCCTGGGTATTGCGCACAGGCTCGGGTCAGCCGCCGCGACTTTTGATAATGGCGATTGGGGCTCTTCTGCTCAGCTTTATCCTCCTCGATAGCCAACCCCTGTTCAGTCGGGAATCATCAAGCTCTCTGGTTTGCATCTGTACTTTACTCTTTTGCTTGGATCGACCGCACGCTCGTCAGGTCATGCTGATGCATGGCGGATTGTTTGCTATGCTGATTGCAGTCTTAGTCATGCGTGGCCCGCCTTTGCCACTGTTCGTCTATTTCTTCATGACTGTTCTCATTTTCTTTTCTCTCATGATTCATCACCTGCCGCCGACAGCTGTATTTTCGCTCTGGCCTCTCGGCAGGAATATTGTCAAAATCGCCTTGCCAGTTTCGGCGCTACTCTTACCTGTCTACTTTTTTTTCCCAGAATTTCGCCCCCCAGCCAATGATTATGCAGTGACGGGCATGTCTGATCTTCTGGAGCCTGGACGTATCGCCAAACTTGCTCAATCAGATCGTTTGGCTTTTCGTATTCGTTTTTTGAATGATGTGCCACAAGACCAAGCACTTTACTGGCGAGGCGCGGTCCTAGAAGATTCCTACGGAATGATCTGGCGAAAAAGTCGAGAGATTGAACTCGAGGACTTTCCCATTCGAGAAATAACCGGCGCTATCCCTTATGAAATGATTCCCGATAATCGAATGGGGATTTACCTGCCACTATTGGAACATACGGTAGCAGTCAAAGGCCTGGGATCATCGGCAACCAAGGTCTGGTGGAATTCCCAATTACGGATTTTCCAAAGCCAAAATGAGATCATTTTAGCTTCGGCTTCACCGCATGACCGTTTTGTAGCGCGACAGGTACCAAATCATGCCGAACTGAAAATTCAAATTTCAGATCGAGTGCAGACCTTAGTCGATCAAATCAAGCGTTTGAGTCCCGAGCAGCAGGTCGAATTCATCCTCAATCTTCTGCGAGATTTTTCCTACACACTAGAACCGGGCACCCTTAAGCAGGACGATGCTCTCGATGACTTCCTTTTCGACAAGAAAAAGGGCTTTTGTGAGCACTTTGCGGCGGCTTTTGCCAGTCTCCTGCAGTTGGCAGGAACACCTGCTCGGGTCATCACCGGCTATGAGGGCGGCGTTTTTATCGACAACAGTGATTTTCTTGTGGTTCGCGATAGCGATGCCCACGCCTGGACTGAGGTATATTTGGATGATCGGTGGCGTCGTATCGATCCGTCCTCAGTCGTCAGAAACGTTAGCTCGATCGAATCCAAACGGCTTTGGATCACGGCTTTGCCTGCCG
>JBGSRE010000131.1:0-4687 GCA_041737755.1 Oligoflexus sp. | reverse complement strand
GTGGGCACTAAAACTACCAGGGTAAAGGCAATGGCTCGCATCCACCTATGAGTCCAACTCAAGTAATCCGCATAGCGAAAAAACAGCGGCAGCCAGAGCGCGACCATGAAATAGACCATGCCCGAAGCCCCGATGAGTTTGACTTGAGGGGGATAGGTGAGCAATGCCAGAGCTCCGGTAAGAATGCCGCCGACTAAAGACAGCCCAGGAAAAGCCCAGACTCCAAAATAATTGCGCAAAAACAGACCAAAAATCAAAAACAGCCCACTATTCGCCAAAAGATGAGCGATATCTGCATGCACGAGGAGGGTGGTAAAAAGTCGCCAGTATTGACCCTTTTGAAAGACCAGATCCTGGGTGGCGGCCAGATGGAAATCACTGGCATTATTCCACGACCAAAGCGAAGCACAGAGGCTCAAAAATAGCAGGATCATAACCGGCATCAGGCTCTGTGGCTCTGGCCTTTGCCCGAGTGGGTGTTGCCTTAAATCAGGCAAGTGGATGATATCGTCCGCTGTTTCATCAGCGAAAGCCGGGTGATTAAAGCCTGGCCGTGACGAGCGGTTGGGCCGAGGCCATTGCGGTTCAGGAAGAGCCATGGTCGGATCCTTTCTGTGGAGCAGCCTGATAAATCAATTTAAGGTCGTTTGGAATTTTGTCAAACCCTGGCAATTCTTGCTATGATGATTCTGAACTGATGAAGGAATTATCATGTTCTTCAAGCCAAAGGTATCGGTGACTTATAATATCCGGCTGAAACGGGCTCGGGCTCAGTTTTGCATCGCGGATTGCCAAAAATCTCGCCGCCCACCTCGCGATGCAGTGGATAAGGCTCGGGAAAAGCTCGAAGAGGAGCTTGAGGACGGTCATATCGAATATTACGAAATTTTCGATAAAAAATTTCAAGCCCTGTGGCAGTTCATTCACGACCATGCGGATACTCTGCCGCCGGATAAAATCATTCGCTTTACCCTGGCGCAAGGGGCTCGAGCTTACAGCGAAATAATCGTCAACCGACCTCGTCACGCCAAAAACCTTGCCGAGTTGAGCTGTCAGATTTCAGAACGCAAAGCCAAGACCATTTTTTTCAATGCGTTTGTCTTTCACGTCATCCGTCAGCTCCGCGATCTCGGAATCTACGACAAACCCAATGGCGCTCAGTTGCGTTTTCTTTATCTCGTTATGAAGACGGGCAAAAAAATTGAATCCTGGGCGCTGAGAGCGACACCTCGTGCCGAAGACTATCCAGATCAAAAGATGCTAGTAGAATTGGATCAAGATCATTGCTTTGCTTCCCTCCATATTATGGATCCAAGTATTCTCAAGGATGAATCCCAATGCGAAGCGATCTATCAAAACGCCGTGACCCTGCTGATCGAAAAGAACAGCGATAAAATACCCATGAATGTTCTCAAAGAACATACCCTGGAAAAACTACGGTCCCTCACCCATAAGGTCCAGGCCCTGGGTTTTGGCTTGCCTTACAGTCTTTTGATCGGCTTCGATAGCAGCTATCGATTGGATATGGGCGTGATGCAGGACGAAAAGCAGAAAGCAGCCGTGGCACCAGCAGAGGAATTGCCGCGCTGGAAAATGCGGGTAGGGGCTTTGCTCAATAAGCAAAAGAGTGAGTATATCGATATCTCGGTGGACTCCTCGCGCATGACAGCTTCGGTAGCCCGAGTGCATGAGAAAGCCCTGGCGGCGATTCGTAAGGACATCAACGCCGATTGGCTTTTACATGAATGCCACAAGCAGGCCTTGGTGTTTGGCTACGAAGAATACCTCGAAGCCATCGTCGAGACGATTAAAAAAGGCCAGAATCCAGCCGGTATGCGCATCGCCGAGGGTCAGCCAGCCAAAGCTGGCAAGAGCCCCTATGTCCATGAGTGCTATCGCGATCCCCCCCTTTATCGCGAGGGGCAAGTCGATGCCGTTCGTGAAAAACAGAATAGGCGCATTGCTCGGGTCGGCCAGTTGATTGCGGAAATTCGTTATGAAGATGGTGTGCCAGGCCGCAATGTGCTGGGTGAGGAAGTGCATGCCGTGGGATCGGCCAGTGAAGCTAAAGTATCCGCCGGGGAATCGGTTGAACTGCGCGAAGGCGGTCGCTTTTATGCAGCGCGGGATGGTTTGATTCAACTCAATGGCGGTGTGCTGGCTGTGCTTAAAGCCTATGTACATGAGGGTCATGTCAACCTCAGCAGCGGCAATCTCGCCTTTGATGGGGCAGTGGTGGTCTTGGGTGATATTGAGGCAGGAGCGAGCGTTGAAGTGAAAGGGTCCTTGTTGGTTGAAGGAACCATCGGCAATGCTAACGTCAAGGTGCAAGGGGATCTGGAGGTCAAAGGCGGGATTGTTACGACTCGCCAAGGATGGGTGGCTGTCGGCGGCAATTGCAAGGCCCAGTTCATTGAAAACTCGCGGCTTCAGGTCAAAGGCCATTTGACGATAGCCAGCTCCCTCATGAATAGCGAAGTCGTCTGTGGCACGAGCATAGTCGTGGCAGACAGTAGCAAAGGCTTGATCAGTGGCGGGCAGATCAGCTGTTGGCAGTCCATCGAGGTGAAACAAATGGGTCTATCGCAGGGGCAGACCACGGTTTGTCGCATCGGTACCCACTATGCCGCTGAATTGCGCTGGAGTCGCTTGGAACAGCGGCTGCGTGAGCTCAGTGAAAGCCGAGAAACGGTGGCTCGCTCCCTTAAGGAACTGCCGCCCGCCGTCCATGCCAGGGCCGAGGCCCCAAGAGAGGTGCAGCGGGAGGCTCTGCAGCATCGTTTGAATAAAACCGATAAACTGCTGCAGCACATCATTCGCAGGCGTGAAGAGTTGGAACAGCAGTTGAGTTGGAATGCTAACGCAACGCTGAGCATTCAAGGCATTCTGGATCCGAATGTGGTGATCCATGCTGCCGGCAAAAGAATCAAAGTAGCCCAGGCTTTGAAAGGCGTCATCATCTCGGCCACTGCTTTTCGAGGCTCACAGATTACCGATATCGATGCCTGGCAGGAGCATCATAAGTCGCTGCCGAAGGTAGATCAAGCGTCTTAAACCATCAGCAGTCTAGCATTGCATCCCTTGTCTCAGATCCGTTTTAAAATTCATAGCCGAGCAGAACCGCGGTTTTTTCCTCTTGCCGGGGACTACCGGGCGCGATTTGCAGAGATTCATAGCGATAGTTGTAGCTCAACTTCACATAGATCTGCTTGCTGAGGGAGTGCGACAATGAAGCTTCAGCAGACCAGGTGTAATCCGCTTTATCTTGACCAGAGAGCGGATCTTTTTCACGATTCAAAGTCGGCTGATAGAAACTCACGAGTGAAAAGCGTGTGGGTTCGATGCTGTAGGAGAATTTCATGCGAGCCGAGACCACCTGATCATCTTTGGTGTTCTTGATCTCTTGCGTGAAGGGCTCATTATTGGCGTCCAGCAGCTGCACATCATAGCTGGTTTGCTTCGCTCTTTTCAAATAGGCTAAACCCACATTCCATTTATATGCGGAATTGCGCAGGATATCTACTTTCACGCCGCCACCTGTGAGCTGGGTGTAGTTCAAACCAGCAGCTTTGTTGCTCTCCCAATCACTCAAAAGGAATAGCCAAAGTCGCGAGCCGATATAGCGATCGTAGCCAAAATAAACGCGAAGCTTGTCGTCGATCACACCCTCGGAGGTTTCCAGATTATTGGCAGTGCCATCCAGCCGAAGTTCATCCAAGCCATTTTCATATTTTGCACCGACTTTGCCATTGCGAGAGCGGTACTCAGATTTACCAGAGGAAGTATTCTGGCCATATTCCAGGTTGAAGCCGAAAGCTTTGTCATTGTCCTCTTTCAGGCTCGGTTCGGCATAGAAAAGCAGAGGCGGCGGCGGCGCGGCTTCCTCAGCATGAGCGAGATTTGCAAGTATGCCGGTAAAGCCGAAAAGGACGAGAGTACGAATGGAATGCATGGTTAAGTTTCCTCAGCAAAGATCGAAAAAGGAGCCGAATCCTAGCGGATTTCTGCGAATATTGTCAAGACTTCGCGCTTGAACTACCGTCACTTTCCAGGCGAATTCTCGCCATCGCAGCCCATCCCAAGATGATTTTCTAGAGCGACTCTTGCCGATAGTTGCCTGAAAATTTTCTATTAAAAGACAGCCAATCAAAGCAGATACAGGCCATTGCTCGCGCTGAATTCCCCGCTCTTGCTGCAAAGCTGGAATTGACAAAGATCGGTCATCCGAGCAGACTTCAAGGATGCTGAGTATTTCTGTCATCGTGCGGCGGGGGGGTGTTTATGGGGTGTCGGAAGCAAAAGCCTGAGTTTTTTTGCAGAGGGTTTTGGAAAAAAGCCTTTTTCCTCTTTTCGATCTGTGTTCACGTTCCCCTGGTCTTTGGCACGACCCAGCCCATTCGCTTGAAAGTGGGACTGATTGAGTTCTATCCGCTCGTAACTTTTGAACAAGCTAAGCCTCAAGGTCTGCTTCTTGATTTCGCTAAGAATATTTTCAAAGAAGCGAATGTAGATCCTGATTTTCGCCAGCTATCGATCAATCGATCGTTAGAAGAACTCAAGAACAATAATCTGGACATGGTTCTGACCCTTTTCAAAACTGCTGAACGGGAAGGCTTCGTGCGTTTTCCCAAAGATCCTTTGCTGGTGGCAGGGGTTGGCATCTGCACGCTTTTGGATTTAGATAAGG
>JBGSRE010000110.1:0-7043 GCA_041737755.1 Oligoflexus sp. | reverse complement strand
TACTGTAGCCAGGGGCTCCCGCAATGAGCCCTGCTGGCTTTACTGGCAAAGAACTTTTTTCTTCGCTCCTCTCGTCCGCTATGCTAACATCCGCTCAGTAATGTCCACTTGGGAGGGCCTGTGCATGCGTCGTAGCTTCGTCTGTCTGGTTGTTTGTCTGCTTGCCTTGTCCTGCACACAGTCACAGCTCGCCTCCGATCAAGCCGATGATGCACTCGTAAAAAGCCAAAAAGTGGCTGCAGCCGACTGCAGCGATGAGGACTTCTGCACGCGTGAGTATCTGCCCACCATATGTCAGTTTAATGGCCAGAGCTTTGATGCCAGCAATCCCTGCGAAGCGAAAAAAATGGCCAAGCGTTTTGCCTGTGAAAAAAATCTACAATATGTCGATGACGCAGTGAGTTGTCAGGGCAAGCCCGAAAAACCTCTGGCAGTCACCAAGGATTGCGCGACTCGCAGTTTCTGTACCAAGGAAATGAATCCCCACAGTTGTACATTCAACGGGGAAAAATTTCGTGGCAATAATCGTTGCGAAGCCTTCCAAAAGGTGCGAGCTTTTGCCTGTGAGCGCAGTCTCGAACTCAATGATTCCAAGGTTAGCTGCCAGCCCATCAAAACAGCCCGGGAGCATGCTAGGTGAACCGTCGTCAACCGCAGTGGTTTCTTGGAGCCTATGCTGGGACGGCGAGTCTGGCTACTTTTTCGATTCGGGATGCGGAAGCTTTCTATGCTGAAGTCGCGAGCCTGCCGTCCTTAGCCGGTCTGGAATTACCGATTCATGCCCAGCCGAAAGCAGATGATCCCTGGCAGCACATTCATCTCTTGCCTCGTGATCTGGATTATATCCTTACCCCTTTGCCTGCTGTGATGCAGAGCCTTGCCAGGAATCCCCAGTTTGGTTTGGCGTCGACCGATGCAAGCGGACGTCAGGCTGCCCTGCAATTGATGGACAGAGTTCGCCTCTGTGTGCAGCAATTGGAAGATCATTGCGGGCGAAAAGCGGTGCGGGCTGTGCAATTGCACAGTGCCCCGACTCTGCAAAAACCAGCGGATGATGCAGGGGCTAAGGCGTTGACGGAGTCCCTCGAAGTTTTATGCGCACAGGAGTGGTCCGCTGCTGAGCTCTGGTTAGAACACTGCGATACTTTTCTAGCGAACCAAACTTCTGCCAAAGGTTTTCTTGATCTGCAGCGGGAAATCGATGTTCTGCAAAAATTTTCCATCGGCTTGAGCATCAATTGGGGGCGCTCGGTGCTGGAAGGGCGAAGTGTAGGAACGGCCTTGCTGCATATCCAAACAGCGCAAAAAGCAGGGGTTCTGCGCAGTCTGTTTTTTTCCGGGGTCGCGCTCGATGATCCTGTGTTCGGATCCTGGTTGGATAACCACACACCGATGTTTTCTTTGCAAGACGTTCCCTGGCAAGCCCGTGGATCGCTCCTAACGGAACAAGCTATCGAGCAGGCCTTGCGGTGCATTCAAGGCGACCATGTGCAGCTCGGACTGAAGATTCAACCGGGGCCAGCCACTCTTAAGCTGGCCCAACGAGTGGATTGTTTGCGTCAGCATTTGCTGGAGCTGAGTCGTGTGGCGCGGCAAGTGGATGTATTTCTGCCAGACTGATAAATCATCTGC
Source organism: Oligoflexus sp. (assembly GCA_041737755.1). GTDB lineage: Bacteria > Bdellovibrionota_B > Oligoflexia > Oligoflexales > Oligoflexaceae > Oligoflexus. Next base: position 5,411 of record JBGSRE010000110.1, on the reverse strand, counting down.
AGGACGTCTCTGAAGCTAAGACTTGATCAGGGTGCACTGGCCTGGGATGGTTGTCGAACCGGTGGCCAGGGCGTCGGAAAGCGAGTCGGATCAAAGCGGAAGCTATCACCCACCTTCACTTTGTTTTGGCCGGTCCGGATAAAGAGGATAGCGCCCTCATGAATGGGAAATCCACGCGGTGATTTCAAGCCTAAGCCGGCGCCGAAGAATCCAACGACATGAGCTTTGATCAGGCGCTGACCGTCGTCGAGATAGAGACGATCGTTCATATCCAATCCCCACGCTCGACCTCGGTCGAGATAGGCCCATGCCCCATATATTTTTGCCACTTGTGGCAGCTCATCCTCTTTCAGACTCATCGCTTCATTTTGCAGACTTTGAATCAATTCATTCGGCAGTTGCAGCTTCTGCTGGGTCATATCGAGAGCGATTGTAACTGGCAGTTGCCGGTTGATGGACGATCCAAGCACGGCCTCGCTCCAACGCCCGGTGGCTTCAAACTGCGGGCCTTTGGGTTGCATGCCCCAATCCAACACCAGTTCGCGCGTTGCTCGCACAACGGGGTCCTTAATGCCCCAGGCTTTGCGCAGATGAATCGTCTGGAGTTCTCCGATCAAAGGCAAAAGCGTGAACTTGGGAGCCAGCGCGTGGGTGATGAGCATATTTAAACAAAGATGGGAAGCCTTTCGACCATCATGACTGCCGCGCAGGAGTCCAAGCTTGAGCTTAAAGCTTCGATCACGCACCTCTTCCGTCACGGTTTTGGCATTTTCTAAAAGCTTGTCTATAGCTTCCTGCCAAGGCCCTGCCGGGGTTTGAGGGGACGGTCCTGGCTTTTGCCATTGTTCCCAAGCGGCACGGGGAACCAAAATGTGTTCAGCGGCGAGCAGATGTGAACTGTTGGTGCTGATCAATTCAATGCCCATCAGCAAATGGTCACCGACCGGGCAGATAGTGGGCTGGAGATGATGCGGCAGCTTCAGAGTGGATTGACTCCTGCCTATCAGGATGCGGCGACTCAGCTGCTGTTCATTCAGCGATTGAGCCACATTCTGGGCCTTGGCTGCTTCGTCAAGGGGCATGCTGCTCTGCAACCAAGCGTCCTTCAGGCGGCCCTGCATGGACTGCAGCTGCTCGCGATGACGGAACGTGAACTCGGCGTCAAGGCCGATGAGTTGCCAAGGCATAAGGGCTGCCGAACGCCATCCGGCTGGCTGCTCAGCGGCCTTGGCCAGCGTGCCGAAACTGACCAAAATGATTGTAAGACAAGCCCACCAAGGGTTTGGTGAAAGTTTGAAAATTTCACTTGGAGATCGGACGAAAATACGTTTAAAAGAGTGTATGGCCATATCATTGTATGGTTGATAGGGTGAATCTTCTGCTGCGGAAGTGTGCATGGGATGTCTCTTCTGTTTTTCCGCAAGAATGCATAGACTGTGTATCGGCTGACGGTTTCCGTTGCTGAAGATGTGCTGGACTGAAGCAGGAGAATACATTCCTCATGACCAATCCTATCCGCGAGCTCGTTCGTGGCAGTCGTCTTTACTGGTTGGGGGTGAAGTGGCTACGCCAACATCCTATTTGGTTCGCTATTTTGTTTTTACCAACTGTACTCGGCCTCGGTTTGATGGTGGGTTCCGTTATGCTTTTTTGGGAGCACCAAACGGATATTATGCGGGCTCTGCTGTTTGAGCCGGGTGATGGTTGGCTTTGGGTGCTTCTCTACTACGTTTGCAAGGCTTTTCTCTATCTTGCAGCTTTAGGACTGTCCCTGCTGCTGGGTCTTTTGGCGGCAAATGTGGTATCAGCGCCTTTTTATGAGTGGCTGTCCTGTGCGGTGGAAAAGGATAAGCGGGGCGGGCTGGTGGAAATCTCTTTCTGGCGGTCGCTTAAGCAGATTCCTGAAGAGTTGAAGAAGGTGCTGCTCATTATTCTGGTGTCGGCCCTGCTCTTTTTAGTGCCGGGTCTTAACCTGCTGGGGATTTTTGTAACGGCCAGTCTTGTGGGTTGGGATTTTTATGACTATGCACTGACTCGTCGAGGCATGGCTTTGAAGCAGCGCTTAGCTTTGGCGAGGCAAGATTATTGGGCCATTCTAGGCATGGGCCTGTGGCTGATCATACCGTTCGCACATTTTATTTTGATGCCCATGGCTGTCGTAGGGGGAACCCTGATGGCTCTGGAGCGGATCGACACTATCGAGAGGAGAGGTCATGGTTCTTGAAAATGCCGCTGATCGTTCAAAGGCCATCGAGGCAGCACTGAGCTCTATTGAGAAGCAGTTTGGCAAAGGTGCCATCATGCGTCTGGGCCAGGCGGAGCAGGATGCCAGTCGTATCGAGGCGATTTCGACAGGCTCACTGTCGCTGGATGCGGCTCTTGGCGTCGGTGGTCTTCCAAAAGGACGTGTTGTTGAAATCTTTGGTCCTGAGGCCAGCGGAAAAACGACACTGACTCTGCACGTTGCAGCCGAGGTGCAGAAACTCGGCGGCATTGCTGCCTTTGTGGATGCCGAGCATGCACTCGATACGTCCTATGCGAAGAGGATTGGGGTCAATCTCGAAGAACTCCTCGTGTCTCAGCCGGATACGGGTGAGCAGGCGCTGGAGATCGTCGACCTGCTCGTGCGCAGCGAAGCGGTCAATCTAGTGATCATCGACTCTGTGGCTGCTCTGACGCCAAAGGCCGAGATTGAAGGCGAAATGGGCGATATGCATGTGGGCCTGCAGGCTCGTTTGATGTCCCAGGCTTTGCGTAAGCTCACCGGATCGGTATCGCGTTCAAACTGTACTGTCATCTTTATCAACCAGATTCGGATGAAGATTGGTGTGATGTTCGGCAGTCCAGAAACGACCACGGGCGGTAACGCTTTGAAGTTCTATTCTTCGGTTCGTCTGGATATTCGTCGCCTCGCTTCGATCAAGCAGGGTGAAGACATTGTTGGTAACCGTGTGCGGGTCAAGGTTGTGAAGAACAAAGTGGCTTCACCCTTCAAAGAAGCGGAATTCGACATCCTCTTTGGAACAGGGATTTCCAAATTGGGCGATCTGATCGACCTGGCTTGTATCCATGAAGTCATCACCAAGACGGGCGCTTGGTTCTCTTATAAGGATACGCGTTTGGGTCAGGGCCGAGAGAAAGCCAAGGAATTCCTGGAAGCCAATCCGGAGTTGATGGCGACCATTGAATACGAAACCAAGAAGAAGCTCAACTTCCCCAGCCTTCAGGAAGCGACAGCAGGTTCCAGCAAGAAAGACCAGGATGGAACCAAAGTCGACATCGCCAAAGGTCGCAGGGGCAAGGCCGGTGAAGAGAATAAAGCCGTCGGAGCCAAGGACTAAGATTACGCTTAAAAACTGACTGTGCTTTCATGCGACTCTTCGTTTTCGAAGAGTCGCACTCAATTATTTGCCGTAAGCGTAGCTCGGCTGGAGTACTTGTTAGTCGCCAGCCGGTAAAGCGAGTCCTTTGCTGACGATCACTTTCCATTCACATGTGCTAAAGCTAAGTTCTTCAGCTAGAACTGGTTTACAAGAGGAGAACCAATCGATGGCCCAAACCCTTTGCTACCTGCCAGGAGAAAAAGTCCTTGATTCTACTCTGTGGACTCATCTAAGAGCCTGGCAAAAGGCCCAAGGGCTTAGTGTCGATAAGATTCGTTGGACACCGGACTTCCTTCAATCGGAGCAGTGCAGTCGAGATGAGCTAGCGGGTGCCTTAGCCCTGCTGCGTAGCGGTGATATTCAGCGGGTCGTTTATTTTGAAGTCAGACCAAGGGCTGAGAAGGATCTGGACTGGCTAGCCTTTGCCTGCACATGCTTCCAGCTTGGGATACCGATGCAAAGTGAGTCAGGAGAGCCGCTACTCTCACCAGAAAAGGCTGAGGCCTTGCAGCAGATGTTTTTAAAGGCTTCCGTTAAGCCAACACCTTCCCCTGCCCGAACAAGCCCTGCTAAAACGAAGCGTGTCAATTAAGGCTGAGAAATTTTCAATAGAAACAAGTCTTTTTTACTAGCCAGCGCTCCAAACGCTGGTGCAGTCAACTGCCTACTCTCTCAAATCAATTAGGTCAAATTTCGTAAGTCAAAAACTTTAGTTTTCCGAAATTGTATTGGCCAGCCGACCAAATATTCTTATAAACAATGAAGAACCCCGAAAAAAATAAAGGGAAAAGAAGATGCTTGCACGAATCACTTCAACGGCTTTCGTGACTCTAGTGTTATCGGCCTCAGCAGCCGAGGCGAGTTTTCTGCCGCCAAATGACCTCTGGAAAGAAGATGGCCTGCTTCGCGGCGCCACCCTCACCCAGACCGACTTCAATGAAGTCATCGATGAGGCAGAAACCGTCTATACCAAAATTTTCGCCAATTTCGGGGGAAAACTGAAGATCAACCGTCTGTGGACGGATGCTACTGTCAATGCCAGTGCCCAGCAAACTGGCTCGAGTTGGGTTGTAAATATGTACGGTGGATTGGCTCGACGCCCTGAAGTGACACGCGACGGCTTTGCTTTGGTGCTCTGCCATGAAATCGGTCACCATCTCGGTGGATACCCTTTCTCATCGGCATGGGCAGCCAACGAAGGCTCCTCCGATTATTTTGCAACTCTGGCCTGCGGTCGCTTGCTCTGGAGTGGCGATGAAGAACTTAATGCCAGTTTCCGTGAAACTGTCGAAGCAGAACCTAAAGCTCTCTGTGACAATGCATGGCCAACCGTGGACGATCAAAACCTCTGCTACCGTGTGATCACAGGTGGAAAATCTTTGGCTGACCTGCTGTCGGCTTTGGGTGGAACCAAGGCTTCTTGGTCGACTCCCGACAAGAGCGTGGTCAGAGCTACCAATAACGCTCACCCTGCTGGTCAGTGCCGTCTGGATACCTATACGGCTGGCGCTATCTGCAACAAAGGCTGGGATGTGAAAATAATTCCAGCGAAAGATCTTGGCAGCAAGCGTAATACCAAAGATGGTGAACTCAACTCTGTGCAGTATAGCTGCAACCAGTCTGAAGGCTTGGCCTATGGCTACCGCCCTCTGTGCTGGTTCAAGCCATTCTTGGCTGCTACCACGACTTTAGACTGATTTTTAGAATTCAAGGTCGGCTGCTAGCAGCCGATCGATCGATGTTCTGCGCCAGGGGGGGGAATATGCGTGTTCCCCCTGTCAGTCGATTGAAGTGAAGCGGACGTTTGCTAGTCTTTGATGTCCAATAATAACTATAAAAAATAGTCAGTTCGATGGCCTCTTCGGTACTTGCTAGTGCCTCACGACAGCTCAAGCCGCTCTTCTTTCCCGCAGCCCTCAGTTCCACCGTCATTTCCAATAAGTAAAGTCCTGGCTGAGCCAGCTTTGATGCGGAAGCATTGGCTTGAGGTATTAAGTAGAGACAGGCGTCCAATTGTCTTTTGGAAGA
>JBGSRE010000099.1:0-14563 GCA_041737755.1 Oligoflexus sp. | reverse complement strand
GTTAAACATTGCCGCCCAGGGATCAATGTTAATCGGGTCTCCACCATTCCAGTCAAATCCAGCCGGGCTATTCATCCAAGCATTGGCACAGATCACAAAGAAACCGGATGCGACTCCCGACAAGCCAACCATCAGGCCACTAAACCAATGGCTGCGTTCCGGAAGGCGCTTCCATCCATATAGAAAAATGCCGATAAAAATAGCTTCCAAAAAGAAGGCCGCACCTTCCCAGGAGAAAGGCATACCGATGATCGGACCCGCATGAATCATAAAGCCCGGCCAGAGCAAGCCCAACTCAAAAGACAAGGCGGTCCCCGATACCGCTCCCACCGCAAAAAAAATAGCCACAGTTTTTGACCAGGCTTTGGTCAAAACACGAAATTCGGCGCGTCGCGTTTTAATATAACGATGGTGAGCTATGGACATGAGAAAGGGCATGGCAATTCCCACCGACGCAAAGACGATGTGAAACCCGAGACTGAGAGCCATCTGTGTTCTGGCTGCAAGAAGTTCTGTCATTAAAAGCGCTCCCTATGTTCTGGTCCCAGAGATCGCTGACGCCAGCCTAACCAGAAACGGTTATTTTGGGCGAGCTTTACTTTTCTTCTTCTTGGGCTGTTCTACCGCCTTAGGAAAATATGCGGTGAGAAATTTTTCGATGCGAAGATGAATAAACTCTGGCATCTCCAAAGGCCCGATATGACTCCCGGTAGGGATCGTCAGCAACTCGGCGTTGGGAATGCTATCAAAGAGCTTGCGGCACACTGGGTACGGGGTAAATCGATCCTTATCTCCGGCTATGACCAAGACCGGAACATCGATATCACCCAGCATATCTTCGGCCGAGTGCTGGGTTGCTCCATCCAATGCCGCTAGGTACACGCGGGGCTTCATGGAACCCAAATCCTCAAAATACAGCCGAAAATCCTTGCGGTGGGTCAGCCAGGGATTGACCTCAAAGACCACCGCATAGAGATAAGCAATTTCAGAATCCAACAGAGGTCGCCAGATTTTTTGAATGTAATGATCCCACCTCTTGAATACTTTTTTCAGCGTGGGTAAAGCTTGAGCAAGCAGAGGATTATTGTGAACGTGCTTCAATGCTTCGCCATAGGGACCATTGATGAGTATCAGTCCTTGGAAGAGCTTGGGATTCTGACGATAGCATTCCAATGCCACCTGCACGCCCATGCTGTGGCCTACCAGGATGATAGGATGCTCGGGCTTCTGCTCTTTGAGCAGCTCCAGAATATCCTGCGAAAATCGCTCGACCGTCATGGATTCCAAATCATCGGGAATTGACGAGTCACCATGTCCACGATACTGACTATGAATAATTTTGGCCTGAGTCGCAAAGTGGGGAATAAAATATTTCCAAATGTAACCAGTGCAGGCGACGCCGTCACACAAAACTAGAGTGATCGGGCCTTGACCCTGGGTTTGATACCAGATTTTGATCCCATCAGAGGTTTTAAATAGGCCGGAATCCCTGGAATGCATAACCGCTCCCATCGCATGAGCAAAGGCCCTAAAAAAGGCTTATCATAAGGATATTTCTCGGCTCTGACTAGAAGGCATTTGCGATGATGGGACTTTATCGGCGGTCCGGCAATTTTTTTGGAGAACTTGCCTTGCAGAGTGGAGCGTCTCCGTAAACCTTTGGCAACGCGCTGCGAAGGCAAAAGAGAAAGGAGCCGGGATCAAGTCAATGATCCGTCGGCTCCCAAAACGAAAGGATTACAAAATACTGGAGGCAGTGCGAACTCCAGATAGGGTCCAACCACTATTAGTTCCGCCAGAAGATCTGCAACCGCCGAGGGTATGCACACCGATGAGCTCCCCATTGGCATTCAAAATTCCTGAACCTGAACTACCGCCCAGTGTATCCAGCCTGGAATAAAAAATACGTGAAGAATTGCTGCTGCTAGAAAGCGCGCCGAAGGCCACAACTTTAAGCCGAGCTGCTGGATGCTGAATCATGGTAAGTCTGCTCGTCGCATTTGTGCCGAGTGGAGTGGGAGCGACGCCGGGATTAGCATTGAGTTGAATCAAAGCATAATCAGGAGAACTACGCGATTCGATGAATGTTCCCGTGACGATGACAGCCGGGCCATCGGCATTCGCTTCATAATTGAATTCGACAGAAGCTGCAGCGCCTTTGGCTCCGCAATGACCGGCTGTGATGAAGAGATTGGCATAGCCGCCATAGCTTCCGATATAAGTTCCGGTGCAACTCTTATTCAAACGACCTACGGCTTCTTCGCGGACCTGGACCCAGGAAGGAGTGGCTGTAAAGCTGTTAATGGGAATGAAATCCTCGGTCGTCCCACAGATGGATTTTACTTCACTGCTGGCCGCTCGATCATCCGGGGAGCCGCAGCCAAACATAACTGTCCAGCCAGTCAAAAATAAGCCCAAGCAAAACATCTTTTCTTTTCGCATCTTATCAATCCTCCAAGGTCCTCTTGATATAGTGTTATTTAGCTATTACAAAACCGGCTTGAGTGGCATTCACCAAATCTAAACAGCGCAGTAGGGCTAAACTGAAGAGTTGGCCAGCCGTCCAGTTTTCTTATTCTTTGTAGGGCCTTCCATTCTGCCTCTGGCTCTTTTTGCGTGGAGTTGAAAAAAATTGAAGAGCTTCAATTCGAACGATCTCAGAACAAAGCAACGCTTTGGTAGGGTACATTCGGCTTGTCAGGAATCGACTACAAGGTTCCGATTTGCCACCAATTTGTAGGCTAATGGCAAACCATTGAATGCGGCTTTGGCCGATAGACATTCCCGCACCCGCAATTTTTTTTAATACCTTTTTGAGTTCTTAACTGAATAGATAGGGAGCAACGCCCAGTAAAGAATTTAATTTGAGGGGATTTATCTTATGCGAAAGTATGAACTCGTGTTCCTTGCTTGGTTTTTATCTGCCTGTGGATCCGGTGATAGCTATCAGAAATCATTGCTACCCGTTGATACGGTTAATCTCACGACGGAAGACCGGCTGATTCCAGCAGATCCTGGCAAAGTCGGCCCCTATAAGGTTCTCTCCTATACGCCTATCGCTTCTGACAGTGGCTACAAATCAGCCATCATCTATTATCCGAGTGGTTCCTTCGATTCGCTTCTCCCCGCGACAACTCTGAGCGGAGGTTTTACCAACACCAAAGAGCAAATGTCTTGGCTTGGCAAGCATCTGGCCAGCCATGGAATTGTTACCATCATCTTCACCCCGACCACCAACACGGCCGGCAATGCTCAAATATGGGCGAACGGTCACAAGGCATCGGTGAATACTCTGCAAAGTGAAAACAAACAGGCGAGGAGTCCACTGCTCGGAAAATTGAATATCCGCCGCATCGGGGTTGCTGGTTATTCTTATGGAGGGGCAGGGGCCATCCTAGCAGCCAATCAATTGCCGAATGATGTGGCCGCAGCGCTTCCACTTTGCGCCTATCAACCAAGCAAACCAACCAGTAAAATCCCTTATCTCTTCGTTACAGGAACCAATGATACAATCGCTTCACCAACGCTGGTTCTGAATGCCTTTAAAGGTACTATGACAGGGCAACCCAAGGCCTATGCTCGATTCAACCGATTGACTCATTTCGATATGATCAACGGTGGCAATTATCAAGAATCTGTGGCTCGCTATGTGACAGCATGGAGCCTGAAGTTTTTGGCCGAAAATGACGCCTATTCCACCTATATCAATGGTGAAATGGCTCAAAAACAGGCCGCAGATAAGAGAGTTTTTGCCAGTGCGAGTGACTATATTTATCAGGAATGAAGAGTGAAAAGCTTCAGACTAAGGTTGATCCTCAGCGCCGAAGGCGTTGGGGATTTTTGTTCGGGTAACTGATGACACCTGCGGGTCAGTCTTTGTCCCATTGCGGAGTGATCACTCGTTGCAACATTCCAATGAGCTTCCTTTCCGGGTAATAAAAGGAGAGCGCTTTTCGTTCATCATGGTCCAGCCCAAAAGCAATCCGGTCCAGTTCCTTTTGGGAATTTCAGAATATCATGCGAAGTGCGATCAAAATTAGAGCAAGCAGGCCGTACAACAGTCTTTTTTTGATTGCTCTTAAGTCGCGATTTTAATCGTAAGATACCTAAATGATAGCGATAATTTAAATTATCTCGAGTCGGAGCAGGATACTACCGAAGGCCTTAGCAACAGGTTAAGGAAAATCTAGAATGATGATCAAACAGAGTATTTTTGTCGGAAGAGAATGGAGTGTACCATTGCCATTTGAATGGGATGACCCGCAGACACTCGTGCTCATTTTTAGCTATAATCCCGAGTGTGTTTCTTACCTCTGCCAACATTTTCCTAAGTCCGTTGTAATTGGATGCTCCTCTGGAGGAGACATGTTTGGTAAACATCATTTTGAGTTTTGCACGAGTGTTTCCTTTATAAAATTTCAGAAAACAAAATTAAGATCGTCAAGCATCGGTTTGAGTTATGGAAATTCTTTCGAAGTCGGGACACAGCTGGTCAAGGACTTGATGAAAGACGCGAAACCAACATCGATCATGGTTTTTACCCCTGGACTCCTGAAAATCAACGGAGCTCGATTCGCGGAAGGTTTGAGCTCGAGCATGAAAGATGGAGTCAAAGTTTTTGGTGGCGTTGCGGGCGATCCCAAGATCGTGGATACATGGACCATAGACTCCCACGGCATTCATGACGCTAAGGCAGTTGGAGTCGCCTTCTATGGAGATGATATTATTTGTGAATTGTCGACTAAGTCTGGTGCAAGCCCTCTTGGGATTGAACGCATGATTACCAAAGCTAAAGGCAACGTCGTTTTCGAAGTTGATAATAAGCCGGCTCTCGAATTTTACCATCAATATCTCGGTGACGATATCATTGATATTACCAAGACATTGCAATTTCCTCTGGCAATATCGACTCGATTCAAGATTGACAATGGGCCACTCAGAACTCCTCAGGCTGTGAGTATTCCCGAAAAATCGGTGACTTTCACCGAAGCCATTCCCGAGGGATCCCAGGTCCGCATTATGATGGTTTCCAGGGAGAATATCGTGGTTGGTGCTGAGAAAGCGGCCGCTTATCTCAAAGAATTTTCGGAAAAAAACCTGCCGCTGGGTGATCGCTTTCTTTTTCCAATAAGCTGCATAGGTAGAAAATATATCCTAGGTGAATCAATTGAAGATGAGGTTGCCGCGATTCACGAAGCTTTTGCCGAAACTTCGATGGGTATCCATGGATTTTATTCTTTCGGAGAGTTTGCATCGAGTGAAGCAGGGCCGTCCTGCGAACTTCATAATCAAACATTAAATTTAGCCCTCATATTTGAGAAAAAAGTGGCCTAATACCGATGGCAAAGAAAGAGTATTATCCACTACTAATGAGACAGCTTAAACAGGTTGGGATTGACCTGAATGAAAATCTTGAACCAATTCCGGCTGAACAAATTCTACGCTTTCTTGATAAAATTAATTCCAGCTACGATGACTATTCGAAGCGAATCAAAACTCTCGAGAGGATCACATCTGCGTCCAGCGATGATATCAATTCGTATATTTTAAAACTCAGAGCGACCGAAGAAGACTTGAAAAGATCTGATGAAAACAGAACCCGATTCTTTCAAAATATATCACACGAACTTAGAACCCCACTGACACTTATGCTAAATCCCCTCGAGGAGGAAGTGCGTCGCGATTCGCAGAACCACAATGTTTCAATGGCTCTCAAACACTCAAAGAGAATGCTCAGACTGATCAACCAGCTACTTGGTTTTCAAAAAATCACCAACTCTCAAGCAAGAATGACTTTGCAAAAAGTCGATATTCGGATGATAGCAGAACTTTGCTGTGACTTTTTTCGATCGAGCTGTCAGGATAGAGGGGTAGCTTTCTCTTTGCTATTTTCAGACAATTTATCGGTTATTCCGGTCATGGGACAGATCGATGCCATTGAAAATATTTTCTTCAACTATTTGTCTAATGCTTTAAAATTTACTCCTTCCGGAGGGTCGATCACTGTCATCTGTGCCCTGAAGGATAAAGGCTGGGTCGAAATCAGGGTCGTTGACAGTGGTCCAGGAATATCTGAGGAAAACATAAAAAGTCTCTTCCAATTGTTCAGTCAAGTGAACGAATCGGATGGTCTGAGAGGGACGGGTATTGGCCTTGCTTATGTGAAAGAACTCGTAATCAGCATGATGGGAGAGATAGGAGTTCAATCAAAAGAAGGCGAGGGGAGCGAGTTTTGGTTTCGCCTTCCCTATTGCTTTTCTGAGGAACCCTTTGCCGAAAGCTCCTCACAGGAGCAGCTTTCGAACCGCGATCAATGGATACTTGACGAGGCGAAAGCGGAGGTTGATGCTGCGGAGAAATCGCATCTTCTCATTGCAGATGAGAAGGCTCATACGGTTCTTGTTCTTGACGATCTGAAGGAGATGCGGTCTTTGATAGCATCGATTTTGTTCTCCGATGGAATTCGAGTTGTACAGGCAGGAAATGCTGAAGAGGCTTTCGAGAAGATATCGATTCAAAGGCCAGATGTGATCATTACGGACTGGATGATGCCGGGCATGTCCGGACCTGAATTCATAAAGAAGCTAAGAGCTGACGTCCATAACGCCGGTATACCTGTTGTGCTGCTGACCGCGAAAAGTGATGAAGAAAGTAAGGTAAAAGGCATTTTTTCTGGTGCAAATGCCCATATCGGCAAGCCTTTTGATCGTATCGAACTGATCAGTGCTGTCAGAAATCTCATCATCATAAAGAGTCAAGAAAAGCAGATTGAAAGATTGAATCAGCATTTGGCCGAAACAGTTCTAAAGCGATACCTGCCTCCTGATCTAGTGAATAAAATTGTCAAAGGTGAAATAAGTTTCGAAGACAAAGTCAAAGTCGAATTGGTCACTATTCTATTCTGTGATATTTTTAATTTTACAGCTATTTCTGGAGAACTTGGCCCACACCGGATCGCCGCCATTTTAAACGAATTTCTTTCCGAGATGACGGACGTCATCTTCATATGTCGAGGAACTATAGACAAGTTCATGGGCGATGGAATTATGGTAATTTTCGGAGCACCAGAACCGCTATTGACTCAGGAGCAAGCTCAAAAGGCTGTAGAATGCGCAGAGAAAATGCAGGCGAAAATTAATGAGATGAACATTGGCTGGCTGGAGAGGTATGGTCAAGACTTGACGATGAGAATCGGCATACACCAAGGAGCAGCCATTGTTGGCAATTTCGGTGGATCCAAGCGAAGCGACTATACCGCGATTGGACCCACGGTTAACGTCGCTTCTCGAGTCGAGAATGCTGCTGAACCAGGGGCAATATTCTTCACCGGCGTCATTAGAGATTTTCTTCCTGACAACTGCTGGACGAAAGCAGGTGCTTTTGAGCTGAAAGGCATAGAATCGACTTGCATACTCTATAGGCTGAAAACCACTATCATCTCTTAAAGCTAAGAAGCTAAAATCATACTCGCTTTTTTAAGATCGTCGTAAGGCGAGGGTAAAGACCCTGCATGCACAGTGAGAGTAGGACGCAATCGAGCTTTTGACGAAGTAAGCGACAATGTTAGCTCGGCTCGGACCCCTGCCTGCTTCCATAGGCAGCAGCTCTTGTGGCGCTAGCTCACGAGTTTTGCCGAGTCGGACTCATGTGTCAGATGCCTTGGCCAATGCTCAGGCCATACAAGTGTGAGTTCGGCCCCTGGTCGTCCCGCATTATTGGCGATTCGAGCCTTTCCGTTCATACGACGAACAGCGGCACGGATTGCCGATAGGCCGACGCCGCGACCACTTGTTTTTGTCAGGAGTTGAGCAGTCGTGACACCATCTTCAAAAAGAAAATCGAACCAGTCGCCATCGTTTGATGGATGCCAACCCACGGCACGCGCTTTCGCTTCGAGCAGGTCTCGATTGATTCCAGCTCCATTGTCGCGAAGCGTGAGTTTCTTCCAACCGGAATCCATCGTCAATTCGATTTCAAAGAGTGCCGCTGCTGTTGCGAGACCACGCTCGGCCTGCAGGAGAAAACCATGATCGGCGGCATTATTGAGTCCGTGCAGCAGGATCTCGTGGACAATATTCAGTTCTTCTGCTGTGAGTGGGGCTGATTCGAGCAGCTGCATACCACGAAAGCCGATAGCTGCCTTGGCAAGTTGATCTTCAAGTGGAGCCTTCAGCGCACTGATCACATCCCACAGGTTACTGATGCCTTGCTTCGGACCTGTGAGCAGACGGCTCATGGCGCTCCGATAGGCTTCTGCGGAGGCTTTCAACGCCATAAATGCGGCGGAATCACGATTGGCTTTGCCTGCAAGGAGGTAGCTTTCGAATTGATGGACGGTCTCTTGTAGTTCTTTCAATCCCAGCGATCGAGCCGTACCTTTGATTGTGTGCGCGAGCCGCATCGCCTCAGGCTCAGCATGGGACACAGCAAGGAGACGTTCAAGTTCTTCGACATCTGTGGCTAGCTGCGTGAGAAAATGCTGGACTGCTTTCGGATGACTGCGAAAAATCTCCTGGCTCAGGACTAGTATGCGATCGGATTCACGTTGAGACGAAGCGCGTTGCAGCTCTCGTGCCCTTAGGTCGGTGACGTCACGCATCACGAGGATGATGCCCTTGACGAAGTCGCCGTGATGGATCGGCTGCCAGTAGCAGGCAATGATGCGATGATGGATTCGCCATTCTTGAGGCAAATGAGTATGATTCAAGTCAAACGTGAGGCTATACTCATCCAGGGAGGCCTCGATGCAAGCTGCAGTATGCGCCTGCTCCTCTGCAGACAAATCCGTTAGGATCAATAATTCCTGAAGCGTCTGATGAGTCAAGTCACGTTCACCCACAATTGCATCCAAATGCGATGATCGTTCCGGCTTCAATAAAAGCCCTGATGTGATTGTGACGAGCCCTTCTTCAATACCATCGAGAATACCCTGGAGATGATGCTTTTCTTCTTCCATAAGCAGAGAATTGCGGCGCTGCAGCTGCCAAAAGCGAAAGAGGACAATGGCCATAGCCAGCAGCAGTGCCGCGACGACGGAAGCCATGACAGTATATTGCTTATAGAGCGAGAGGTTCTTAAGTTCTAAGTCCTTGAGTTTCTCGTTGGCGCGCATGCGAGCGAGTTCAGCCTGATCAGCAGCAGCAGCGAGATATTCCTGTACATCCGGTTTTATCTTTTGGTCGAAGTATTGATAGAACTTGCGCCACATCGTGTTCTCTTCCTGCGGCGAGAGTTGGCTGGTCATGATTTGAGCCGTGAGATCGAGCAGGACATCGTGCTGTGGGCTTTCGAGCTCCAGGCAATGAGCAATGGGAGTATTATCACCCATCAAGCGAAAGCTGAGCTCTTTATAGCAGCTTAGAAACTGGCGTCGCTTGGGATCGATGACCGTCCTCACATCGGTCCTATTCAGGATCGCCCTGGCTTCAGCATAGCGCTTCAGCTGAACGAGGGTGTAAGCTTGGAAAATCGCCGTATCGATCTCCAGGAGATGAATGCCCTCAGCAGATTTAAAGGCCGCCAAAGCTTCGGTATAGGAGCGAAAATTGAACAGCAGGGCGATGCCCTTGTTATAGCTTGTCCAGCCAAGATTCTGCGCATGCCTCGGTTCCTTTTCGTTGTCCTTATGATAAGCGATGACGTCATCGTAATACTTAAGGCCGAGCTTCTGCACTTCCATTGGGAAAAGTGGATTGAGATAAGCAAAACCCAGATTGTTTTTGGCCATAACAAGCGCGCTTTGATTATCTTGGGGGCAAAGCTCTAAGGCTCTCCGGTAAATGCGTAGAGACTCCACAGGGCGACCGTTGAAGGTCAGGAAGTCACCGAGCATGGACAAGATATTCATAGCAGTAACAAACTGAGGGGCCTTGGTATAGGCCTCTTCTGCGAGCGATTCAACTTCTGCAATCTTGTCGGTTAGATTCTCCTTACCGATCAAAACACAGAGGGATCGGTAGCCAAAATCGGCCACTCGGGGAGGCACCGCCAGGCACTCGACTTTGAGTTGATCCGTAAGTCCATCATTCCAGAGTTCTCGGGCATAGAGACTGGCAGCCCAGTATCTGTGATCAGCGGTTTGAAGTCGGTCGTTGCGGATGGCGTGCATTTGCTCGCTGACGGTACCAAGGAGGGGACGGGGGCCTCCATAGGGGTTGTCGCCTATGAATAGCTTTTCAAACATGGCGATTTCGATCGGCAACGGCACGTCAGCAGGCTGATCGGCTGATTGAGCCGATGCCAGTGGCCAGCCGAGCAAGATGCAAAATATGCCGAAACGGTAAAGAATCATGCGCACAAAAGCTCCTCTCCATGCCTCGCTTCGGCTGTAAGAGCTTTTATGCTGAGAAGTTTTTTGGCGAAATATCCTTTGCTAACGGGAAAAAATATTAACAGACCTTATTTCAAGACAAAATCTTGCGCACGGCTACGCTTCCTCCTCGTCATTGGAAGGTTACACTCAGTTAAAAAACCTAGGGCACTGACTCGCATTCCAAATCGTTTATCTTGCATCGTGCACGGCCAGTGGCAGCAAGCGAATGTCCTTGAATTAGGTTGTCAGACCAGCCATGCGCATGCCTTCACTATGAGGACTGGAATGTGTGTGCGAGGGTTTGGATGGGACATGAGTTCCTTCGGCAAACTCCTCTATCATTTTTCGCGAGAATGCCGGAATGTCATCGGGCTTGCGGCTGGTGACAAGGCCCTGATCCGACACCACCTGCTGATCCACCCAATCTGCGCCTGCATTGATCAGATCGGTGCGAAGGGAAGGCCAAGACGTCAGTTTCCGACCTTTCACCATGCCAGTCTCAATCAAGACCTGAGGGGCATGACAGATTGCAGCGATAGGCCGGCCCGAATCGACGAAGGCCTGAACAAATTTTACCGACTCGGTATCCATACGCAGCTGGTCGGGATTCATCACACCACCGGGTATCATGAGGGCCTGGTAAACATCCGGATCAGCTTCCGCCACAGTCAGGTCTACCTTGATAGATTTTCCCCAATCGGTATGATGCCAGGCTTTGACGGAGCCGCCATGGGGCGATACAATGTCCACCTTTGCTCCAGCATCTTCCAAAGCTTTCTTCGGCTCAAAGAGTTCTGACTGTTCAAATCCATCGGTTGTGAGAATGGCAACACGACGACCTTGCAAGACTTGGTGGGTCATACTCTATTCCTTTTTATTGTAATGAATCAAAGGGAGGAGAATTGGGCTCACAAGCACGTCCTGAGATTTCCATCTCCCCCCTCTTGTCTGCTTGCAATGTTTTGGCCATTCTCTTCGCTCTGCTGCTGGATGCTTACTCTCTCCATTCAATTTTCAGTAAAGAACAAGCGATATAATTCTACTCATTGGATCGTGCCCTTAGTAAGAAAACGAGAAAAGCCGAAGATTATCCGTTAGCTCCGAAAACATCTAGCTTTTCCAGATAGCCAGAAAATTTTACCCAGCAGCCTATGATAGGCTTGAGAGTGAAGAGATCTGTGTTGCGATCATGAAATGAGTGCTATGGTTCGGGGTAGATTCAATTTTAAGCGAGACATACTGTATTCGGGCAGTGATCGGACTCACGAGCCACTTTTGAAGATGCGTTTATTGGCTTTCAATGGCACCATCGTCGGGGTCCTTGGCATTCTGTGCACAGTGTTCTTGGTATTCCTAGGCTTTGGCTATTTCGATCGCATGCCATCCTTGCTGCCGTTTATGATCTTCTTTCCAGGTCTGATGGTGCTTTGTCACTACGGTTATTTTCTACTGGCTAGGGTTAGCTTTCTCTTACTGGCCTGGACCGGCATCTGTACGGGAGTCTTCCTGTTTGGCCGGGAGGGTATGGTTGGGATCTACTGTTTACCTGCAGCTTTTTTGCCGTTTGTACTGTTTATTGGCCGCGAGTGGCGCTGGCTGACGTTCTTTTCGTTGGGATCGCTCTGCCTTTTTCTGATGATTCAGTTTGTATTTGATATTCCACCAGTCCAGGCTTTGCCTGGAAACCTGAATTCGGTGTTTGCGATTATTCATTCGGCCGGTGCCTTTATTGTGACGGCTTTACCTTTTGTGCTCCTGTTTTATCAATCAGAGGCCTTCTATCGGGAAGTTTTGAAGAAGACGGAAGAGCGCGCCCTTGCCGAAAGGTTGGCTGATTTGGGGCGAATGGCTGCGGCGACGGCTCATGAAGTCAACAATCCGTTGACTATTTTAGACCTTGTGTTGCAATTGGTTGAACGTGATTCTGTCCTTCAGCAAAGACCAGATTTTGTGTATAGAATTGGCAAAGGATTCGAGGCGATCGAACGGATTAAGGTTATAGTGCAGCGACTTCTGTCTTTGACCCAGAATTCCATGGATGCCTACGAGAATATTCAGCTAGAAGATTTCCCTATTATTTTGCGCGAATTATATTCGGAAAAGCTTCAGAGACAGCAGATAGGTTTTTTAATTGAAAGCGTAAACTTGGAAAAACATCAGCTCTATGGCCAGAAACGACGGATTCTGGAGATATTGATCAATCTCATATCAAATGCTATTGATGCCCTTCAAGACAAATCGCCAAAGCAGCTGCAAGTCGTGTTTAGAATTGTTGATGGTGATTTTCAAGTAAGGGTCCAAGATTCAGGAGATGGCATTCCCGCCGAAAGAATTAACCTTATCTTTGCTCCATTCTATACGACTAAGGAAATTGGCAAAGGCAGCGGCCTTGGTTTATCGAGTTCGCGAAGCATTGCTAAGCATCACGGTGGTGATCTTTGCTATCAGCCCGGGCCAGATGGACATTTCTTGCTGAGACTGCCCCTTCAGCCCGCGAAGCAAGCTCCATGTCTAGACGGCTCGCCTCCACTCAAGCCTTAAACTCCAGTGCAGCAGGAGAACGAAGAGAAAAGCGGATCCTCTAGCCACAGGCCAATCGAACCCGAGACAAACAAAGCATTTAGGCAGCGAGACAGGTCTTTTCACAAGCCTTGCAAGCTTCCATACAGTTCTTACAAGCTTCCATATGACTGGCGTGTTTTTCGCAGATTTTCGCACAGTCGCCACAAACCTTGGCCGTAAGTTTGGCAAAGTCTTTGGTATAAGCAGAATCGTAAAGAGCCAGCTTTTCAAGGCTTTCGCAGGTAGCAACCAATTCCAGAACACTTTGGAGACACTCGGCCATGACTTTGTTGCCCTGGAGCAATTCCGTTTGGCAATGTTTGATGCAAGTCAGTCCCGTTGATATGCACTGCCTGCTCGTTTCAGCCAGTTTGCCGAATCGGGCTTCCGTCGCCTTGGGTTGGACGGCAGCTTGGGCGAACGATGCGAGGGGCAGCCCGACAGTCAGGGCACCAAGGGAACTGGCAGTTTGCTTGATAATGTCACGACGATTCATAGCGGCTCCTTTTGTTTTGGATTCGATGAAAAGAATATTAGCAAAAGAATGTCATCCCAACAATCACGGGAGTTAGATCTAAAGATTCTGGCCGCGAAAGGCCCTGATTGGATTCTCAGTTTTTGGCGCCGCCGAACTCATTGGCCGGGTGAATGCTGAGGACTGGCAAAAATCGACAGGCAAAGATACGATGGGCACTTCACCTTTCGTAGAAGAGGCTCGTATGAAAAACAGTGCTTTTGGATTGCTATTGATTGTGAGTATGCCGATGTTTGCTCAATCGGCAGGCTACCCTGAGAAGCAGTGCCAGACAGTCGAAGGCTCCGATCAGCAAATATGTGCTCACGTTTCCATCAATGGCTGCACAGTGGAAGGGCGCAATTACGCGGAGGATGTCAGTTGTCAAGTCGTTCGCAAGCAGGGAAGGCCGTTCCGTCCGATTCCCGCACCTCGCGAACCCGACCCCAATGATGCAAGACTGCAGGATCCTGTGTTTATGGAAGAGCTTTCTTGGGTAACGAACCAGGTCCGTTCGTGTGGCTGCGCCTGTTGTCATGACACGTCCAAACTTAGCGATTTTTCGCTTTGGGATATCAATAAGCCGAATGTTTGGATTACTCAGCTTACTCGCAGGGGTTCCGTCATCATGAGCGGTCAGTTGGAATCGACAGTGGGTGGTAATATTCCTCCATCCGATAACAATGGTTTTGATCGGACAATGACCGGGGCACCTACGACAGATGTGGCTCGTTTTAAGGCCTTTTTTGTGAAAGAAGTCGAGAGTCGCGGCATCACTGCCGATGAAATCGCCAAAATGAGACCCTTCAATCTTCCGACTCGTCCTCCTCAATAAAAATGCTAGAAGCGATTCAGGCCAAATTTATTTCGAAAGTACAAAAAAGCTGGTAGTTCATCCCGTCCTGAAGATGGCTGGACTCTTTGCATGAAATTCAACTTCTCTTTTTGCGTTCGGTTCGTACCCAAGCCGCGGGAGCCCTCTTCAAGAGCAGCCCGACTTTCCATAACGCATAAAGCGGTGCGATGCCGATCAGCTTCACATAGCGTTTGGGCAAATTCATCAGCAAGAAGGGCATCAGCAAATAAATGCCAAAATTCAGAATTTGACCCAACGCTAATCCTAAAAAGATGCCCGGCCATGCTTCAAAAATGGGCGGCATATCGATGGCATTTAA
>JBGSRE010000089.1:0-2057 GCA_041737755.1 Oligoflexus sp. | reverse complement strand
TCGATCGTCAGTGTCTTGAGTGAAGTCAAGCGGGAGGCATCGATATCGCGCAGAGTTTCGATGCCAACCTGATTGAGCTCTAAAGTCTGCAATTGAGTCAAATTCGACAGGACGTCCAGCTTGCTTAAGGCTGGACGGGGGGACGCATTCTGATCGCCGTTGCGAACAATCCGCAAACTTTTTAGGTTCGAAAGACTCGCGAGGGGTGAAAAATCTTGGATCATCATGCCATCGATATCGAGTTGAGTGAGACCCGTGAAGGCCGCCAAAGGTTCCAGATTACTCAACTGCCGGGAACTCGCTAGCGCTTTGCCATCGGCTCGAGCCAATACCAAAGCAAGTTCTGTCACCGTTGGGACTTTTTGTTCTAGCTCTTGCGGCTTGGTATAGTAGTCCAGTTCGCTTAACTTAGGACCATCCTTGAAGCTCAATTGTGCTGCTATCAGCCTCTGCTGCAGAAAAGAAACAGCACCAAAGGCTGGGTCTTGGTAGTTGTTAAAGGCCAGCCACTCACTCCAGCTCGCTGAACTGCTAGGTTTAGCAGTAGGACTGGTTAACTCCAAAGCGGGATTGGTACTTCTCGCCAGATTACCAGGACTCGGATCGGCGAGTTTTATTCCCAGCTTCGTATTGAGCCAGCTCAAATAGTCCCCAGTAAAGCTGAAAGCCGCCAGCCCATTTTCACAGATAAGGCTATCATTACTTGTGGCGGAAAGCTCGCTTAGCCCGCGGCGTATGCTGCCGCTGGCAATTCCAGCCAGGAAATACTGACCGTTGACCTGAACAAAAGCTGGTCCCCCGGCATCACCAAAGCAGAGAGAACCCTGCCCCTGATTTGCCTTCACCAGCAAGGTACTCAAGAGGTGATTTTGATCGTGAAATGATTCCACGGAACTTTTCGCTTCAAGCAGGACCCCATCGCAGCTTGCCGCTGACAAGCACTTACTATTTTTGCGACCGTAACCGGCGATCAACACCTCGGTATCCGGCTGAAGTCCGACAGGACTCCTGAGTATTTCGGCTGGAACATAGCCCAAAAGAGGATCGATAGGAACTATGCTTCGGACCAGAGAGAGATTGAGACTGGGATAGTCACGAGCTCCGGCTGGTGAAAAATTTTGAGTTTCCTTAACGGCTAAAATCTGTGAAGTAAGCAGTGAGCGATTTTCCAGGAGGATGCCCCACTTAGGAGAACCGGCATCTTGTAAAGATTCCAAACACTGCGTGGAGGTGAGAATGGCATCGGCGCTGATAATCACGCCTGTACAGAAAACTTTACCTTTGGAACCATCGTCCTGGACCAAAACGAGTCCAACGGTACTGGCAAGCACAGGACTGCCCTGGGCTACGGTCTGCCCATTCACTATCTTTTGTTTTGAGCGCGTGCTGAGGGGTTTGCAAGCCCAGAGACCAGCACCCCATAGAAAGCTTAGGGCGAGCCAAAAATAAATGTGTTTGGAAGCTTGCATGGTCTACCTCAGTTTCAGGGTGTGATGCTGGGTTTAAAGTTCGCGACAAGGCCTTCACCAAAACATCCACTGACAATCGTCATTCCCAAATAACTTGATGCTTTTCCGGGGAAGCCTTCCGCCATCAAACCATCTGTTTTACTGAGTTTGAGGGGTTGCTTACTGACGTTCGGCTCCCAGAGAGCCAGGTTCACACCTTCGGCGTCCGCAGGTTTACCATCCACCGAATAGAGAAAGGCGGCGCCATCACTATGGATTGACTTGCTATCGGCTTCGGGACAACTGGAACCCACTTGTTTGAAACGAAGCTGCTGAGTGCCAGGATATTCAGCAAGTTCGTAGCGGCGGAATTCTCTTTCAAATTGTTTTTTTTCAGAGTTCAAACAGATAAGATTCAACTCGGCTGAAGCGGCTTCAGAAAAAGTGTAGAAAGCCGTGCATCGTTGATCCTGAAAAATTGAACTCGCCCAATTTCCAAGTAAGGCGACCGGACTGGTTTTTCGCCAATCCGTATTGGTCGTTGGAACTGTTGCAACAGTGGGAAGGGTCGATTCAGAGATGCTAGGCTGTTCCGTTGTTCCAGCTTTT
>JBGSRE010000051.1:0-7962 GCA_041737755.1 Oligoflexus sp. | reverse complement strand
AAGAAGGATGCTTTGATTGATGCTATGAATTACGATAGGCGGGAATTATATGACGAATTATAGGTGCAGGCTTTACTTGTAATCGACGAGATCCATCGCTACGCTCTGGATAGTTTCTGGCGCTTAAGCGCCAGAAACTAGTTAAAAAGATTCCCTTCGCTAAGGCAAAGGGAATCCAGGCGACACTTACTTGCGTATGGAGGCGAAGAGAAGATTTCCACTTCGTTCTAACTGCAAGAGAACCTTACTGCTTGATTTGAAAATATCGGCCAACTCTTTCACGGATTTCAATTGAGTCTGGTTACCTTTCAGCAGGACATCACCTGGGCGAATGCCGGAAGCGCGAGCTTTCGATTTGGGATCAACATCAAGCACCAAAAGCCCTGTATTGCTCTCGATGTTGAACTGTTCGATGTATTGCGCATGCTTCTGACGATTGAGTGGCTCCACTTTCAATCCGGCTGGGAAATCTGCCGTATTTCCCACAGCTCCTGGTGCTCTGTTATCATCGTTGCCACCATCATTGCCAGCAAGCTGAGGGGCTTGATCGTATTCGCCCAAAGTCACGTTAGTTTTAAGCAGCTTGCCGTTGCGAAAGTAGGACACAGGAACCACCGATTTGGGCGGTGAAAGTCCAACCACATTAGTCAACTCCTGGCCCGAACGGATCGGTCGGCCGCTGACTTCAACGATCACATCGCCGGAATCTAGACCTGCATTGGATGCGGGCGTGCCTTTTTCAACTTTGGATACCAGGGCACCGCGCGTGCCTTTAGGCAGATTCAAGCCCGACACCAACTCTTCGTCCAGTTCTTGTTGGGCTAGGCGAACACCCATATAACCCCGTGATACCTTGCCTTTGGTAATCAGCTGTTCGGCTGTGCTGCGAACAAGGTTGGAGGGCACCGCAAAGCCGATGCCAGCCGAAGCACCTGATCGCGAGAAGATCGCCGTGTTCATGCCAATCACCTGGCCTTCCATGTTGATGAGCGGACCGCCACTGTTTCCTGGGTTGATTGCGGCATCGGTTTGAATGAAGTTGCCGAGACTGGTGATATTCAAATTGCCACGACTCGTTGCCGAAACAGCTCCGAAGGATTGACTGAATTCCAAGCCAAAGGGAGCGCCAAGGGCGATCACGAATTCACCGATTTTGACGCCATCGGAGTTGCCAAGGGCCAGCTGCGTGAGGCCTTCTCTTTTGAATTTTTCATCTTTAATTTGAACCAGTGCAACATCGGTGTTCTGATCTTTGCCGAGAACTTTGCCATCATAGGTTTCCCCATTGGAAAGTTTAAGCGAGATCTCATCAGCATCGGCCACGACATGGTTGTTGGTGATGATGAATCCCTTGTTGAGATCGACGATGAAACCTGATCCAACCCCTGCCGGTTGTTTTTGTTGCGGAGCCGACGGCTGCTGCTGACGGAAGCGAGGGCCAAAGAAAAAGTCGAAAGGATCCATTTCATAATAAGGATTGCCTTTGGCGATTTTGGAAACCGAAATCAAAACAACTCCCCTGCCTGTGTCCTGGGAAAGTTCGGCGACGCCGGATGAAATAAGTTGCAACGAACGGACGTTTTCCGAATATTTGCTCTTATTACCACTGCCGTCAGGCAACTGATAGGCGAACAAAGAAGAACTGCAGAACGCGGCACTAAGGATTGCCAGACTGATCTTCGTCGATAGCATAGCTATGATGAACCTCACTGAAATGGGTGGAGCCTCCAAACACCCATATTCTGCAACTTTGATCATGAAATGAAAATAAGATATCTTGGAGTTTGTGAGTAGCGGATCGATACCCCATGAGAAATACCTAAGGACGGATGGACGCGTGAGTTCAAAATTACTTCATCCTCTCAAATCCGGTTTTGGTTTCGGAGGTTATATTCCCCGGTGTCTGGACAGAGACGTGGGCCAGGAGTCGGATTCCTCGAGTCGGGATGATGCCTACTGGATGCACCAAGCTTTGCTGACTTCAATGGAAGGGATTGGTCGAGCCAGTCCCAATCCTGCGGTTGGTGCTGTGATCGTGCGTGATGGTAAAATAATCAGCAGGGGCGCAACTCTGGCTTATGGTGATCGCCATGCCGAGCGAGTCGCGATCGATAATGTTTCCGATCCTAGACTTCTCATAGGTGCGACTTGTTATGTCACTCTTGAACCGTGTGCCGGGACTGGCAAGCAGCCCCCCTGTGTGGAAGCCCTTTTAAAAGCTGGTATTGCTCGCTGCGTTGTCGGTGCTCGTGATCCGCATCCTAAAGCTGCCGGGCAGGGTTTGAAAGCTTTGGCTCAAGCCGGAATCGAAGTCGAAGTCGATGTCCTGGGCGGCGAGTGTCGCGCCTGGCACTTTCCTTTTTTAGCCTATCAACAGATGCAGAGACCGGTGGTGATCGGCAAATGGGCTCAAACTTTGGATGGGCATCTGGCCGATGACAATGGCCATTCCCAGTGGATATCCGGGCCTAAGGCCCGCGCCTATACTCATTGGTTGCGGCAAAAGTATGATGCGATCCTGGTTGGGGTTGGTACAGCGCTTGCCGATGCCCCGAGCCTGACTGTGCGCGACGCGGCCCCGCCTCTGCAAAGGCAGCCCCATAAAATTATTTTTGATCCCAAGGCTCGCCTAGCGGCTGGTTCACCGGAAGTCTTCGCCAATCTTCGCAAAGAGTTGAAGTCGACCGGCCCTGTGCTCTTTTATGCAGTCGAAACACCGAACTGGCGACCAGCAAGCTGGATGGAAGAATTTCAAGAGCTGATGGAACCTGTGTTGATGCCGCCCCATTGCTCCTGGTTGGAGTTTTTGGGGCTCCTCGACCATCAGCATCGCCTGCGTTTTGGGCGAGAATTGCAGTCCATTATGGTGGAAGGGGGCGCGCAGATACTGACGCTTTTGGTGCGAGATGAACTTTTGGATGCGCTCCAGGTTTTTGTAAGAACCGGGATATTGGGTGGCAGTCGACATCGCATCGGTCGGCTGGATCCTCGTGACGGAGCCAGTGCTCCCCCCGTTAATCCGATGCTGGACCTGAATGCTCGTCATGACTTCCAGCTGGTGAGCAGTCAGCAGCTGGGAGATGACGTGGTCCTGGAATGTGCCCACCGTCGTTTCAACTTTTGGGCCACTTGACCGTCACACTTTATGCGGTCCACGCAGCTCTATGAATGGCAGTTGGCGAAGCAGATGGTCCATGACGCAGAGCAGGGCCATCGCTTCAACCATGGGCACAGCCCTTGGCAACACACAGGGATCATGACGTCCGGCTTTCGGCTTCATCACCAATTCCTGGCCCTGTCGATCGACGGTCTGCTGATCTTTGAAGATGGTCGCAACGGGTTTGAAGGCGACCCGAAGATAAATGAATTCGCCATTAGAAATGCCGCCCTGAATACCGCCTGAACGATTGCTCTGGGTGCGAATGCGTCCTTCTTTATTGACGAACGCATCGTTATGTTCCGAGCCATAGAGATAGGTGGACGCAAAGCCCATTCCCACTTCAAAACCTTTGCTGGCCGGCAGACTCATCATGGCTTTAGCGAGGTCCGCTTCCAATTTATCAAAGACCGGCTCGCCTAATCCGACTGGACATTGGCTGATGCCGCAAAAGATGGTGCCACCCACGCTGTCACCGGATTTTTTGGCCTGAACAATCAGCTTTTCCATGGCATCACGATTTTGTTCGTCCGGGCAACGCAGAGGATGCTCCTCCACCAGCTCACGGTTCAGATCTTCGCCGTAATCTGTCCGAGCCTGAACGTCTTTCACGCGATCCACATAGGCGACGACTTTGAATCCTGGAATCAGTTCTTGCAAAACTAACTCGGCTACGGCAGCCGCCGCCACTCGTCCAATGGTTTCACGGGCACTGGCGCGTCCTCCACCGGAAGGCGCTTTGACGCCATACTTGGCATCGGTCGTGAAGTCGGCATGCGAAGGACGATAGACATCCTGCAAATCATCGTAATGATCTTTTTTTGCGTCCTGATTCCGTACCATTAAGGTGATAGGCGTACCGAGGCTGATGCCATTCACCAAACCGGAAAGGCATTCGACCTGATCCAATTCAGCTCTGGGACTGGCGAGGTGACTTTGGCCAGGCCGCCGTCGATCCAGCTGCTGCTGAATATAATTCAAGTCAATTTTATGCCCCGCAGGACAGCCGTCAATGACCACGCCTACGGCGCCTCCGTGCGATTCGCCAAAGCTGGTGATGCGGTATAAAGTTCCGAATGTATTGGCCATTGTTGGTTTCCAGGGCGACGGGCGCCAGCAGCAGTGGAACAGGCAAAGTTCTCTCTTTTCTAGGTAAACCAGAAGACTTGGGTTTGCCAAGCTCTGGCTGCTCTTGAAAGGCCTGGACCTGCAAAAATTTTAGTGGATAAAATGGCGTATAATACCTAAAGTCAGCGCTTATCCTGATCAATCAGGGCATCGAAACCGATCAGGCCAAAGATTTCCCATTTTTGACCGACGACCTGACCCGTACCCAATCCAACATTCAATTTCACACCTTTGACATCAGCCTGCAGATCCAGCTTGTAGCCGTGTGCGCCTGTGCCACTATCAAGGCGCGGTTTATTGAGCTGCGACCAGGCTCGGCCGTAGTTATAGAACGCGGTCACATCCAGTCTTTGCAAATAAACGATGTGAATGAGTTTGGCGATATCGGCGATGAGCGGGGTGGTCCAGGCGAATTGCATGCGACCCTGGGTGTCGCCATACTGCAGACTGGTCAAAAAAGGATCGCCCAAAAGCTGGTAATTAATCTCATTCAATCCTCCTCCACTGCCTGGAATAAAAGTCCGCAGCGGGCTATAGGCTTCCTGTAAAAATTTTCGACGTTGGCCTCGGACGCGGCTGTAGGACGTTCCCCAATTCTGATTGCTGGTATGACCGAAAACGGAGATGGGCACGGAAAGATTGAGACCAAGTCCGGTTTTTTCATAATCATAGTTGCCGTTAAACTGCTTGGAAGCGATCGAGCTGTTCACGTAATAGCTCAGATAGCCCCAATAAAAAGCATGAGAACGATTCAATCCAATATTGAGCTCCCGCAGGTAGCCTTTCGCCAGAAAATCATTCCAGAACTGGGAACTACCAAGATAGGGAATCATCCAGGCATTTTTATAGGAGACTCGGACACCTAGATTTAAGCTTCGAAAGTAGCGCGCCGCTCCCAGTTCAGCGCCTCTTTCGTCGAAGTAGTAAGAGTCTGTTCCAAAATTTCTATTCCAGGTTTGCTTGCGAAAGACATCGAGGCTGTAGGAAGTTTTAAATCGAGTCGTATACATACTCAGCTGCAGATCGGGATAGCGACTCTCAGCGCCATACAGTGCGGTCAGAGTTACATTCTCATTCTGCAGGTGATCCATAAGGGGCACAGTTAGGACCCCATAGGAAAGTCCCAAAGCATCATAGCCGATCCAGGGAAAGGCAAAAACCGGTCGGCCACGCCAGTGAATGTCTTCCGATGCGGGACTCTCTGGGGTTTTTTTCTGACCTAAAATCGGTGCTTCGGCAATGCGCTTGTGATCCTCTGTGATCGAGGCTTCACTGCGGTTTTGCCAGGGGTTGTCGGCCAGCAGTAATTCCTTCAATGGTTTATTGCCGTCGTGCATGGCTCGCAGCAGAGGTGAGCTGGGTTCGGCATGAATCCGGCAAGGTTTGATCGGGGCCTCGATGCCGTTGGTGCGAACGAGCAGAGCACCATTAGTTTGCCAGAGACTCATCATCAGAATATCGCCGGCTCCATTATGAAGTGACTGGACGATGTTAGCGAGATCCCTTTCCTCGAGACAACGGCCCTCGCGATCGAGTCGCCTTAGAAAGTGATGCGTATTATCCGCCAGGGCCAGCCAGGTATCGCGCTGATTAAAGGCCACGGAAATTGGTTTACCATAAAGTGCCTGCGGCATTTCGCGAATTTTGCCATCGCTGGGATTCCAGCGTAGGATCTGATGGCGATCGCCGTAGAGAGTCTCTTCCGATCGGTTGAGCCAGAGCTCACTCATCAGTTCGTCCGTCTCGCTCTTCTGCCGATGTCCCAAGAGAGTTAAGGACTGAGGATAAGTGGCTACCAGTGGACACTGAATATCGTCTTTCTTAAGTTTCTGGCCATTTTCTACGAGTGATCGAGGCGCCCAGCAGAGCTGATTTTTCTCCAGAAATTCCTCAAACCAGACCAGCTTGTCGTCCGAGAGAAACAGTGAAGAGATATAGGCCTGCCTCGTCATTAAGGGCATTTTTTTATTGCCCTTAGCAATCCATAGCGTCCGAACCGGATCCAAATTATCGTTGATTTCACCGCTCACATAGAGCAGATAGTTCGGGCGAACGAGGCGAATACTCAGAGCATCATCGGGGAGCACGATGGATTTTTTAAAGCCACTGGCAATGTCTTTGTCCCAAGTCACCTCTGCTTCAAAAATTTCGTCGCCATCCCTTTGGATGAAAAAGAGTTTGTCGCCACGGCTTTGAAAGGAAAAAGTTGAGTTGAAGGCGATCGCTTCCCCTGGCAGTCCCAAACCTGGAGTGTTAGCCGGAAGTGAATCTTGGGATTTGAAGAGCTCCAAGCCTTTGTTGCTGTATCGATAGAAGGCGAGATCCTGCTGACTCTTCCAGTAGCCAGTGGCCGCTGCTTTATACTCTTCATAGAGCTGGAACCCGTTTTTACCTGTCAGTTGAATCAAGGCCTCATCCATGGGCATGAATTCTTTAAACGGGACAAAGCTCAAAGGCCACCACCAGGGCATGCTGTAATCATGGAAGGTGGCCAGCATCTGGGGGAGGCGCTGACTGTCGTACTGCCGCAAAATATAGGATACGAAGGACCCAGAAATAGCATAACCGATCGTGGAAAAGCGACTTCCATCATAGAGCGCGTGGAGCTTGTCATAGCTTGGCCAGCCGCCGCTTAACGCATAGTGTCGTTCGATGCCGTACTGCAAATCCGAACCATTGGATACGCTCAAAGCTTCGGCCAAACCTTCGATCCACCAGGCAGGCATCCAGGGCAGGTGAATGATACTGCCGGCTGGTCCAAAGATATTATCCAGATGTCGATACATGGTGCTATGCGTATACTCATGCCAGGCTAGGTCGCGGCCGCCACGCGCCAGGGTCTGCATTTCCACAGCATCCGTAATAAAGTTGGCAAACGAGGGATTGCTGGTGGTCGACGAGAGGATGACCTTCAAAGGGTTCTGGCGTTTGACCTGCATCCAATCCTCGAGCTTGGGCCGGGCAGCTTCCAACGCTTCCATCACAAGCTGGGCTTCATGCGGAGCTCGCTGATCATGGTAGATGAAAAAGTTGGGACTCTTGATTTCCTTGTAAACTAAATCCCCCTGATTTCGACCGAAACCGATGGGCAGGGCTTCACAGATTCCGGGCAAAAGCATGGTGAGTAAGACTAATTTACGGAAAGCGGGCACGGGCAGCCTCTAAATCTTCGGGTGTATCGATACCGATCGCAGGATGATCAGCAATGCTAACGACTATGGGAATATTGTGCCCGAGTGCACGCAGTTGCTCCAGACTTTCCGCCAGCTCTAATGGATGCTGGGGTAGCGCACAGAATTTCTGCAGAGTTTCAGCAGCGAAACCATAGACGCCGAGATGCTGCCAAAACGAGTTAAAGCTTTGTGGGGACCGATAGTAGGGCAATGGTGAGCGTGAAAAATAAAGTGCTCTTTGATCGTTGCTGACGACCAGCTTTACGCAATTGGGGTTGTCGTAGTCCGATCGCTTGGAATTACTGTGCATCATGGTCCCCATCTCGGCTTGCTGGTCCATCATGAGTCGTGCCAGGGTTTCCAGATCACTGCAATTGATGAATGGTTCATCACCCTGGACATTGAGGACATAGGGCCTTGGACGAAGTCGAGCAACTTCCGCGCAACGGTCTGTTCCACTCTGATGCTTTGGGTCGGTTAGGACCACGGGGACCTTGTGGAAGG
>JBGSRE010000010.1:0-5370 GCA_041737755.1 Oligoflexus sp. | reverse complement strand
GGCGCGAAATTGAAAATTTCGCCCAGAGACTATCCTGAGCGAAGCGAAGGATCTCGTGTTATCAGATACTTAGCGCCGGGATCCTTCGTCGTTTCACTCCTCAGGATAGTCTCAGGCGCTTTAGGCGCCAGAGACTAGCTAGCGTTTCGCTTAGGGCCGAAATGAGCCCTAAAAGGGCAAGCCGGCAAGCTCGAATTTCGATTACGCGAAAAATATCGTAAAGCTCGGCTGCTTTAAAAATTTCCAGCGCAGGTTTTAGGAATTCTTGCCGATAGCCCTTTCGAGCCATTGAGTTTCACAATTTGCCGTCTCGAGTCAAAAGGCGGCGAGGTAAAGCTATGAGGTCTGTTCGATGAGCCCGACAAAGTCAAAGTTTGTCTATCAATGCAGCCACTTGAATTTTAGCTATGCGGGCCAAGAGCGTCGTGAAAAAGTTCTCAATGGGATCGAGCTTGAAGTGAAAACTGGCGATTTTATCTGTCTTACTGGGCCCTCGGGTTCTGGCAAATCGACTTTGCTCAACCTTTTTGGTCTGATCGAACCGCCGCAAGAGGGCGAGCTTTTGTTTGATGGACAGAATCTCAAGGGTCTTCCTGAATCGACTCTCAATCATTTGCGCCGCTTTAGAATAGGCTATGTTTTTCAGGACTTTCAACTGATTGATGTCCTTTCCGTCGAAGAGAATGTGGAGTTTTTCCTGACGAGGCAAAAGATTCCTCCCAAGCAGAGATTGGAACTCGTCGGGCAAGCCTTGCAGGAGGTTGGACTTTGGGAACACCGAAGCAAGCGGCCTGGTCAATTGAGTGGGGGCCAGAAGCAAAGAGTGGCCATTGCCCGAGCTTTGGCTAAACGCCCGCAGGTGGTTATCGCCGATGAACCCACGGCTAGCCTGGATCATCAAACGGGACGACAGATTATGGAGCGCCTGGAGTCCATCAATAAGAGCAGCGGAGTGACGATCGTGCTGGCGTCGCATGATCCTATGGTGCTTGAGTTCGGTGTCCGTGAGGTTCGCCTGAAAGACGGCGCTATTATCAAGGAAGCTGGAGGACAGATCCATGCTGGCTAAATTTGCCTTTCGAAATATTCAGCGCAATCGACGTCGTTCCCTGGTTGCCATCACGACCATTGCGATCGGTGTGTTTGGTCTGCTCTTTCTGCAGGGATTTTTCTCGGGTTTGATCGCTTTGCATAAAGAAAATTCCATACATTCGCGCTTTGGCCATGGTCAGATCATGACCAAAGGATACTGGGGCCAGGCGTTTGAAAAACCCTGGGAGCATTGGATTGAAGAACCAGAAAAAGTCATGGATATGCTTCGAAAGACGCCCCATGTGCAGGCTGTCTTTCCCCGGGTTCAGTTCTTTGCCCTGATCAGCAATGGGCGGATTAATGTTGCCGGTCGCGGCCAAGGGATCGTCGGAGCGATCGAAAAGGATTTCTTCAATAAAATGAATTTTATTTCCGGCGGACCCATTGCTGAAAAGGCCGACGGCCTTGTGCTCGGCGTGGGTCTCGCCAAAGCTTTAGGGGTGAAAGTTGGTGAGCCACTCACCGTGATGGGCCAAACAGTAAACGGTACGATTAATGCCATTGACACCACGGTGGTGGGTATTTTTCAAGTCGGCATGAAAGAAGCTGATGATATGCTGTTTCAAGTCCAGCTCGATCAGGCACAGATTCTTCTCGATACCGATAAGCTTGAATCTATTACTCTCGGCTTGGAACATGAACGCTATTGGGGGAGTGTTGCGGCAGCTATGAATCTGGCATTTCCGCTCAATGAAGCGATTTCTGTTTATGTCCTGGATCAAGTCTGGGCCGAGAACGGTGAAAAATTTCTGACGGCGCTGCTGAATATCTTTCGACTCACTTTTCTCGGCATGATTCTGCTGGCCATCTACAATAGTGCTTCCAATACAGTACTGGAACGCAAGCGGGAACTCGGCATGCTGCGCGCTAATGGTGAGTCAGCCAGGGATCTTATTCAGCTCCTGGTCCTCGAAGGTATCTATCTGGCCATGGCAGGTGCTGTCCTTGGTGGAGTTCTTACTCTACTGGCAAACTTTGCAGTTGGGGACGGTCTGCCGATGCCGCCGACCCCGGGAACCAATCGAGAGTTGCCAGTCAAGCTCGACCTGCAGCTGGTTTACTTTGTTAGCGCGATGGGGCTGGCCAGCGTTGCTGCTGTGGGCGCGACTCTCCTGTCGACCTTGCAAGTTTTACGTCTATCCATTGTCAATGCGATTCGCTCCCATTGAATTTTTAGGGCAAATGCTTTTCTGCCCGTTTCGAGTTCTCAACTTCTGCCTATCGTTACGGTCCTCCGCGCTGCTAGCGGAGGATTTTGTCGTTTTGATATGATTGGGAAATTTTCTGAAATATCGCATGAACGCTCCGAAAATGCTCAGGTTTTCTATCTTTTCATCCGAACTATATGCTTGAGTTCTGCCACCTTGAGGAAGCTTCTTGCGAGACGCTCCTCAATGATTGGTGCAGGATTTGTTTCCGTACTTTGTATGAGGAGTTCTGCTTGAGTAAAAATAAACAACCCAACAATGCTCTCGCTGTGGTAGGCATGGCCTGCTGGTATCCTGGGGCGCAGACTCTGGTTGAATTTTGGGAAAATATTCTCGCCAAGCGGCAGCAATTTCGTCGAATGCCAAATGAACGACTACCGCTCGCCCTCTATCAAGACAACGATAAAAATGTGCCCGATAAAACCTACGGTACGGAAGCTGCTGTCCTCGATGGTTTCGAATTCGACTGGAAAGGCCGGCGAATTCCCAAGCAGGTCTTTGAAAGTACCGACATCGTGCATTGGCTGGCTTTAGAAGTTGCTTTAAAGGCTCTCGAAGATTCTGGGCAAAATCTGGCCACTCTGCAGAAAGTACAAACGGGTGTCATCCTTGGTAATACCCTGACAGGTGAATGGACCCGGACCAATGCCATGCGCATGCGCTGGCCCTATGTGGAAAAAGTTTTGCAAGAGACTGCGGCCCAAAGAGGCCTGGCCGGGGAGGCTTTTGATAGCTATGTCCGGGCGGTCGAAGAGTCTTTTAAATCAGTATTTCCGGCGGTGAATGAAGATACTTTGGCGGGAGCCTTGTCGAATACCATAGCTGGCCGAGTTTGCAATTTTTTGGATTTGCATGGTGGCGGCTATACCGTGGATGGGGCTTGTTCCTCTTCACTATTGGCCATCATTACGGCAGCTCGTAGTCTTTGCAGCGGTGATCTTGATGTCGCCTTTGCCGGCGGAATTGATATCAGTCTGGATACCTTCGAATTGATTGGATTTGCCAAAACAGGCGCGCTGACTCCCAATGATATGCGTGTTTACGATAAGCGAGCCAATGGCTTTGTTCCTGGTGAAGGTTGCGGTTTCGTTGTCTTAAAGCGGCTCGAAGATGCCGTCCGTGATAACGATCGAATCTATTCCGTTATAAAGGGTTGGGGAATTTCCTCGGATGGCAAAGGCGGCATGACGGCGCCGGCTGTAAGCGGACAGTCCTCGGCTATCGGCAAAGCCTATTCTATGGCTGGCTATGGGCTTGAACTCTGTGACTTTGTCGAAGGTCACGGCACCGGCACGACCGTTGGTGATAGGGTAGAGATTTCGGCCTTGGCTGAAGTTTTGGGCACAGCCATCCCTAAAAAACCGATTGCACTCACCTCGCTGAAATCAATTCTGGGTCATACCAAAGCTGCCGCAGGTATCGGTGCCTTTATCAAAGCTTCGATTGCCGTCAATCAAAGAGTCGTTCCGCCTATGGCCGGTGTCGAAGAGCCCAACGCTTTATTCAATGATAAGGCCAAGCATTTCTATCCGGCTCAAGACGGCAAAATTCAGTCCGCACAAAGTTTGATGCGGGCTGGCGTTTCGGCTATGGGTTTTGGCGGTATCAATTCGCACGTAACAATGGAAAGTTATGGCGAACCCCTTGAGCATCTGCGTTCTCTGGTCGATGAACAGCAGCTCTTGAGCTCAGCCGACAAAGGTGAAATTCTTGCCTTTTCTGCACCTTCCCCATCGCAGCTCCTGAAGAAGATTCAGCAAGTCGCAGGCTATGTGCGCAATGTGAGTCGAGCAGAGCTCGGTGATTTGGCGGCCGATCTTGCCCGTTTCTGCCAGGCTCATGATCCCTATCGAGCAGCCATAGTCGTTAATCGGCCGGAAGAAGCATGGCAGGCGATAAAGAAATTGCAAGAATGGCTCGAACATCCCATGCCGATGCAGAAATCACGCGAGCATTTGGAAGGCTCCACCTATATCAGTTTGGGTCACAGTTCGAAAGTGCCGCGACTCGGGTTCCTGTTCCCAGGACAAGGTGCGCAAAAACCCAATATGGGCATGAAACTGCAGCAGCGCTTCAGTTGGGCTCAGGACATGGCTCAGACAGCGGAAGAAGCAGTTCAGGCAATGGGCCAATCGGCTTTGCTGCAAAAAATGCAATTGCAACCTGGCGAGGATTTCGAGGCTAAAGTCCAGGCTCTCACCGCCACTGAATTTGCTCAGCCTGCCATCACCCTGACCAATGTTCTTTGGCTCAATCTATTGCAGCGATTAGGCCTTCAGGCTCATGCCGTCGGCGGCCATAGTCTTGGCGAATTGAGCGCTCTTTATGCGGCTCGAGCGATTGATTTTGCAAGTCTGATGCGCATGTCTGCCAAGCGAGGCCAGTTGATGGCCAGTCCAGTCGGCAAAGCAGGCAGCATGATTCATATTGCTGCTGATTCGACTGTGGCTGAGGCTATGATAAAAGCAGCGGCTGGTTATGCGCAGATTGCCAACCGCAATGCACCCGATCAAACAGTGATTGCAGGTGATCCAGAAACTTTGCACATGATACTTGAGGCAGCCAAGGCCAAGGGCCTGAGAGCAGGACCTTTGGCTGTATCCAATGCCTTCCATTCCCGCTATATGGAAGCCGCCGCACAATCCTTTGGCAGCTGGTTAAAGGATATCAAACTCGACTCGCCTCGAACGGCTTTTATCCGTGGTACGGATGGTAAGCTTTGGCAGGACGAGCAGGATCTCAAGGCCTATTTAAGCCAGCAGATTGTGGACTCGGTCGACTTTGTGGCCCTGGCTCAATCCATGATGAAGCAGTGTGATCTGATGTTTGAAGTGGGGCCTTCTGGTATTCTCAGCGGACTTATCAAGCGAAATAGCCCGAGCAGCGAAGCACGGCCATGCTATAGCGTGGAATCACGGCCTGGTCAGGATTCCGATTTAAAGATTGCCCTCGCTGCGGCCCATGTCGGAGGCAGTCGCATTCGTTGGGATGAACTCTATCGGGCGCGACTCGTGCGGCCCTTTATTCGTCCCTCTGAAAAACTATTCATTGAAAGTCCGACCGAACGACC
>JBGSRE010000972.1:0-6253 GCA_041737755.1 Oligoflexus sp. | reverse complement strand
CAGTGCTTTCCCTATTGAGCTCGCTCTGCAGTTTAGTGATTTCTTCACGGACTAACTGCACATTTTCCGTTTTATCAAGCTTGAGAAAACACGATTCAACATCCTTCAGTGCACCAATCTCATATTCTTTGGTGAGTTTTTCTTTACGTGCTTCCTGCAGTTCCAGGGCGGCGCTCTTCAGAGCTGCGTAGGGATTGGGAGTTAGGAGTAGTCCCACTAATTTTTTTAAATAGAGAACGCGCTCAAGGACATCCTCCTCAAGCACCAGGGTTACAAAGCGATCAATCAAGGTTTCGTTGGTTGGCTTGGCCTCGATCCGCTTCAAAAATTCTTCGAGTCCTTCCTTCATTCGGTCTCCCTCATGCTTTCAGCTTAGCACTGATTACGCCGGCATTCAGCGACTCGGCTGGGAAAGCTTTGCAGGGAAATACAAGGCTATTTTTGCCGAGCAAGAGTCAGCGGTCGATGAGGAAAATACCGCCCACGATCAGACCTGCTGCAACAATTTTCCGCCACTGAAAGCCTTCTTTCAAGACGAAGAAACTGAGCAGCATACCCATCAAAACAGAGGTTTCCCGCAAGGGACCCACGAGGCTGATCAAGCCACCGATGTGCTGTGCATAAAGGAAGAGACTATAGCCGGCGGTTGAAACAGCTCCCCAGAAGATCGTTTGACGAACAAAAGGCCATTGCAGTGATCGAGGAATGCTACGGAATTCGCGGAGTTGTAGTGGAGCCAGGATCAAACTCTGACCAATATTGGAAACCAAACACACGGTAAGGGGTGGCAAAACTTGCACAGAGCGATGATCGATGCTCGTATAAAAACAGATGCAAACGGCAACCATCAAAGGCCAAGGAGAATGGAGCAAAAGGCGAAGGCGGCTGCGAAAATCGCCGGGAGCGGTGGCTTGAATACCCAAAAGGATAAGACCTACTCCCGCCAACGCCCAAGGACCTGGACGCTCATTAAAAAGCAAAAGGCCGACCATAACGATCAGAACCTGCGCCAGACCTCGAGACACGGGATAAGCGACCGAAAAAGGCACCCGTCGATAGGATTCTACAAGGCAAAACGTGTAGGTGGCATGCGATAGGATAGAAAGCATAGGAAAAATCCAAAGGCTTGGTGACCAATCGATACGGGACCATTCCCAGACCAGCACAAAGGGAATGAGAAATAAACAGCCAAAAGTGGTGATCCACCAGAGAAAAGCGCCTTTATAGGGTGTTTTCTTGGCTGCTAAATTCCAGATTGCATGCAAAAAAGCGGAAAGTAGGACGATATAGAGCGGCAGTTGGTCAGACATGCAGAATTACCTCATTTTCTGCCTCTGTTGTATCCTACTGCTGTGACCAACTCTACGAAAGAAAAGTCGCTTGCCCCTATCATGAGCCTGCTGCTAACGTGAACGAGTCTTTGCCAAAGCTACGAAGCTGGACTGCTAGGAGAGGAAGACATGCAAAAATCAATCTGGGCCTTGGGCTTCATGATAATCCTCGGAATGCTGGGCTGCAGTCACAGCCCATCCTATTCGAACATTTCTGAAATCATGAGTCCAGAACAGACCAAGGCATTGTTTGAAGCGGACATTATTTTATTGGGTGAGCAGCATGACAATCCACAGCATCACCGCATTCAAGCCCAGCTGCTGGAACTCTTGGGTAAGGCCAATGTTTTGGCAGCAGTGGTATTCGAACAGGTCAGTTGGGATCAGCAGGCGATTCTGGATGGGCTCAATAATCGGAACATCGGCTCTTTACCTGTCCTTTTGAACTGGGATAAATCTGGCTGGCCTGACTATGCTCTCTACGAAGCTCTCTTTACAGCTGCTGTCCGATTTCGAGCTTCCGTCATTGCCGGCAACATCTCTTCTGAAAAAAGCAAAGCCATCTATCAAAATGGCTATAAAGCAATATTTACTCTCGAAGAGCAGCAGCGATTGGGACTGAACCATGATCTGGAGGCCGAGGGATTAGCCGCCCTACGAAAAGAAATTTTTGATGGGCATTGCCAACTGATCCCAGAGGATCACATCGGCTCCATGATACCCATACAAAGGGCGCGAGATGCGGCGATGGCCCTGGCTTATGACCGCCAACACAAGAAGGCCAAGACCGTGTATATCGTCGGATCGGGACATGCTCGGAAGGATTTTGGCATCCCGTGGTATCTGAAGAAATTGAAGCCAGAACTTAAAATCTGGAGCATCGGCATGAATGAAACGGGAGCATCAACCGAAACCGGGATCTTTGATCAAGTGATTACAACGGCTCCCGCCGAACGTGATGATCCTTGCGAATCTTTAAAAACGAAGTGGAAAAAGCCAGGAGCGACTCCCTCGATTCAGCAGAAAGAAACGGCTGAGAGTTAGGAATTTTCGGACTCGTCTCCGTCGAGGTCGGATTTTACCATTGACGAGAAAAAAGGCAGTTGGGAATACCCCAACTGCCCTCAAGCAAACCATCGAACCGTAAGACAGAGATCTGCCTTATTCTGGAACTGTGTAGTGAATTTCAATCCGAGCATCCAGAGCAGGATTGCCTGTCAAAGTGATAGTAGACGCCGCACGGGTATAATCTTTGCTCGCCTCACCATCGATATAAATCGCCCAGGTGCCTTGATCCGGATTGTCGATGCCGATGAGCTTGAAACTTCTTTGGGCTTCAAGATATTTGTATTTGAGCGTAAACTCCATAAGAGCCGACGAAACACAGCTACTGATGAGCTTGTCGTTTAAGATATCAAAACCCATTCCCAGGTCACAATTCACATTCCCACTGACAATTTCTGCTGACCCAGCGATTGGCATGCGACCTAATTCAAAAGCTTTCGTAGTGGTATCGGGAATGTCATAGATCAAGCTCAGAGCCTTGCCTGCTTTATGAGCGTCAGCGCCGATCGTGAAGCTGTTGCCACTCTGAGTAAAGGCAATGGCAGCGGCCTGATCCATAATTCTAAAATTAAAGCCATCCTTGCTGACGGGCAGAGTATAGGCCAGACGCGCCCCCTCCCGATAATCATAAGATACGACCACTGCCTCTGCATCAGCAGGAGCTTTGGCGAGGACGATTTCATTGCGGGCCGCATCAAAGCTGAAGTTTTGTGTTGCAGTCCCATTGACGAGCACCTGGATGCTGCCTGGAACGGCAGTCGCATTGGGTTTGAAACGATCCATGATAGCTGTGTTTTGGCGATAGTCGATGATGATGGAAGCCAACTCTGGTGGCATTGGATTGAAAGTCACCGTGCGGCCCGCTAGGTAAAAGCTACTGGCGGCAGCCATGGCACCATTGATCTTCACCGACAAAGTTCCTGCTGCTGGATCTTGGTTGAGAGTAAAGGCATTTAACATGGGTTTGGCACCAGCTAGGTAATCGGCGATAACCTTGGAACCGAATGGTGGCTCTTTGCCTTCCATGAAGGTGATCACTTTACCAGTTTGGGCATAGCTGCTGGAATCCAAGGTTTTGGGCGTACCATCGCTTAAAATTAAAGAAAGTTTGAGTGAATTGGCATCGGGCTGAGTATTCAATTCAAATTGAGGATTCAGTAGCAAAGCGATACTGTCCGAGATTCGATTCAAAGTCGTTTTATAGCTCGCATCGCAGATGTTGCCATAATTCAATGCACCATTGGCTTTATAATCAAAGAGACGCAAATACTGGGTGGCGGCATTGCCTGCTGTTGGGCAAAGCGTCTTGTTTGGAGCGACAATTCCATAAAAACCAGCATTCTTGCCGATGGTTTTGCCGAGGGTATTCTCAACATAGCTCGTTAAATAGGCTTCCTTGGCCCAGGGAAGGGTTCCACAATCCTTGCCATCGACGCTGCAGTTATCTTCGTCACTAATAATAAGTACAGCTAGAGTCGCCGCTGGACGCAGCCAAGGCTTTTCCACACAGCGAAGCCCAACGACTGATTGACGAATGCCCTGTTCATTGCCATTTCCGGCGATCCCTGCATTGACTGCTTTGGCAAATTTATCGGCTGCATCGATTTCACCGGCTTTGATCAGTGTCGTGATACAAAGCTCTTTGCCTTCTGAACTCGCAAGTTTCACATCGACCCCTGCCGGAGCCTTGGGACTGGTCGTGATGACACTCATCTGCCAGTTGGCATCTTTGATGGAAACAAGGAGTTCATTCAATTTGTTGGCGAGATTCACCTGCTCTTGACTCATAGAACCCGAGTCATCGACCACTACAAGGATATCGACTAGGCCCTTGCGAGCTGTCTGATCGAAGCTCTCTTTTAAAGGCTGACCAGCATTGCCCTGCTTGAAATTATCAGTCAGTGTATTGCGCGTGAGCTGAGTGAAGGTGTCTTTTCGAGGCGAAAGGATGTCTTCTAAAGTAAAATCCATGGTCACAGCTTTGGGTGCTAGGCTAAATCGAAAACTGCTTTCCTGGGTGTTGGTCGCTGAAAAAGTATTGATGATTGTGTCAGGCTTCCGACTGGTGCTGACATCTGAAACTTCAACCTGCGCGGCCATGCCCTCTGCATTGGATGCAGATGCATCTCCTGTGCTAGCACTTTCTGCTAGCGCATCTTCGGAGTCTACTGTGCTCGTGATCGCTGGATCCGTTGTGACCCGAGCCGACTGAAAGCTATTATCATTGCAGCCCAACTGCACAACGAGCAAGCTGCCGCAGAGGAATCCTAAGGAGCGCTGCAAATTCGGAAGCTTACCCGTCATCAGAGGCCCCCTTGCCAATTTAAAAATCATGTCCTGCACAAAAATATTATCGGCCCTGCTCCATCAGGAGTTTGGAATTTCGGAATTCTTTGGGTGTATCTGGGGTTTAAAAGTCGAATTTAAGTTTTGAGGAAAAAAGACGAGGCAAGTGGAGGATCCATACGTCGAGGCAAGATTGCCTCGACTCTGAAAAAGCTGGCAAAAGAAAATTTATTTTTTGACTTTTTCCACGTATTCACTGGTCCGAGTATCGACCTTCAAAAGATCGCCTTCTGAAATATGGAAGGGGACCGTTATGACCAAACCGGTTTCCATCGTCGCCGGTTTACCGCCGCCGCCCGAGGTATCACCTTTGATGTTCGGCTGAGTTTCTTTGACCCGGAGTTCGACAAAGTTATCGACTTCGATCGTCACCGGACGACTTTGGAAGAAAGTAACTCGAACCATACTATTCTCAATAATGAAATAACGAGCATCATCGAGGTCATCGGCTTTCAGAACAACCTGGTCAAAGGACTCCATATCCATGAAGGTATAGCTTTCACCGTCGTTATACATATATTGCATTTCGCGAAAGTCCAGATCGGGAACATTGACTTTATCGCCAGCCTTAAAAGTAATTTCCAAAACTTGGGCTGTTTCCAAGTTTTTGATTTTGGTGCGAACGAAGGCCGAACCTTTACCGGGGTTCACGTGTTGAAAATCAACGATCACAAATGGTTTGCCGTTGTATTCAATCTTAAGGCCCTTCTTAAAGTCGGTCGTCGCGTACATGGAAATTCCTTTTAAACAATCGTGGAGGTAGCCCAAGTCAAAATAGAACCCCGTCCTTATACGAGAACTTTGCTTCTCAGGCAACTTGATACAACTCGAACGGCTCTAAGCTATCTTAAAAATTGCTCATAGGGAGCCATTTTTCTTTGCTCAAGCATTTTGACCAGGCATCATTCCGTCTTGGATTCCTTCATTCGACTGCGTCCTAAAGTAAAATCGCGGAGTTCCCGGACCAGATCCACATGCCGCAGGACGCGGAGCAAAGGTCCGCGGAAGCTATCAATGACTATATGACGTTCCCGTTGGATGCCGAGGCCCGGTCCACGCAAATCCTTACCAGACGTGACGTGAATGACATCGCCCCGACCGTTAGGATGCTTTTTTTCAAGCATGACAACGTGACCGTCATAGACCAAAAGATCGCCTGGTAATGCTCTCTGGCTGCGATTGCCAATATCGATCAGCTGATAGCTTTTCAGGAGGCTGTCCTGCCCCAGATTGTTCATGAGATGAGTCGTGAGATAGGTGCTCGGGAGTCCCGAGAGTTTGAACACCTCGTGCACGAAATGACTGCAATCAAGACTGCAGCTGGCACAGGTAGGACAGGCTGAAAGCCGCTTTTCGGCCGTCGGGTGTTTGGCGCCCAGGCAACGGTTGCAGGCTTCACAATCTTCCACATCACCGAGCTTGTTGCCGCCCATGACATAGGAAATGGACCAATGATCCAAAAGGCTTCGCGCCTGCTTCAAGACCTCTTGTCTTTTGGGTAAAGGAGTCGC